>JAUWWU010000050.1 GCA_030616695.1 Candidatus Omnitrophota bacterium
GCCCGATTATCATTGCATACCTGTCGGCAACGCCGGCAATATAACCGCCTATTGGAAGGGCTATAAAGAATATAAAGAAAAAGGGAAGATAAAAGGCCTTCCGAAGATGGTGGGATTTCAGGCAGAGGGCGCCGCACCCATAGTGAAAGGCCGAGTCATAGAAGACCCCAAGACGATCGCGACCGCCATAAAAATAGGGAATCCCGCAAGCTGGAAACAGGCAGTGGCCGCGAAAGACGAATCAGGCGGCGCCATAGACATGGTGACGGACGACGAAATCCTGAATGCTTATAAGATACTGGCGCAGCAGGAAGGCGTATTTGTGGAGCCCGCTTCAGCCGCCTCAGTCGCCGGCATGCTGAAATATTCGAAGAAGGGTTACTTCAAAAAGGGCTCAAAAATCGTCTGTGTCCTGACAGGGCACGGATTGAAAGACCCTGACAGGGCGATCGCTTGCATAGAAAAGCCAAAGGTCCTTGAGAATGACCTCAAGGCCGTTTTAAAAGAAATCGGATATTAAAGAATAGGGGATACGCATCTGAAATATATAGTGATGGTGGCGGACGGGATGAGTGATTATCCGCTGGAAGAGCTGGACGGCAGGACCCCGCTTGAGTCAGCGAAGATACCGAATATGACATTTATGGCGAAAAACGGGAAGGTGGGGTCTGCTACGACTATTCCTAAGGGCATGGCACCGGCGAGCGATATCGCGAACCTGGCGATTTTGGGTTATGACCCCGCGAAACATTATACGGGCCGGGGCCCGCTTGAAGCGGCGAATATGGGGATAGATTTAGGGCCCGATGACGTAACGTTCCGCTGCAATCTGATAACAGAGGATAAAGGCATTTTAACGGATTACAGCGCGGGCCACATCAAAAGTAAAGAAGCGGGCTTACTTATAAACGAGTTGGATCAAAAGCTGGGCAGAGATAACGTCAAATTCTATCCCGGCGTAAGCTACAGGCATCTTTTAGTGGTGAAAAACGGAAGGCATTTTAAGACAGACGGAAAAGAAGCGGACCTTAGTAAGATCTCGTATATGCCCCCGCACGATATCATCGGCAATAAAATAAAAAACAATCTGCCTAAGGGCAAAGGCGCCGAGTTCCTGGTGAAACTGATGAAAGATTCCAAAGATATTCTGGCGCATCACGACGTCAACAAAGTCAGGGTGGACCTGAAGGAAAACCCCGGCAATATGATATGGCTGTGGGGACAGGGCAGCAAACCGGACCTGCCGAGCTTTGAAGAAAGATACGGGGTAAAGGGCTCCATAATATCGGCGGTCGACCTGGTCAACGGGATAGGAAAACTCATAGGCCTTCAAGTGATAAAGGTCCCGGGCGCGACCGGTTACTACGACACGAATTATAAGGGAAAAGCGGACTATGCCATGAATTCGCTTAAAGACAGGGATTTTGTCTTTATACACGTGGAAGCTACAGATGAAGCCGGCCACAATAAAGACATACGCGCTAAGATAGCGGCTATAGAGAATTTCGATAAATTTATCGTTGGGACCGCGTTAGACCGCTTCAAGGGAAAAAAGGACGTCAGGATGATAGTGCTTCCCGACCACGCTACGCCTATCCAGGTAGGCACGCATACTACAGACCCCATTCCTTTCGTTGTATGCGGAAGCGGGATAGAGCCTGACAGCATCATGGTCTTCAGCGAGACATCGGCAAAGTCGAGCCGCCTGGTTTTCCAGACCGGCTGGCAGCTCATGAACTATTTCATGAAAGGGGAGAATTGAATTCAGTTTTAGTTGCGGTGGTGAGCATAGTCTTATTTGTTGCCGCGTACCGTTTTTACAGCGTAAAGTTCATTAAGATATACGGCGTGGATGAAAACGCCCCGACGCCCGCCCACAGAAACTATGACGGCGTGGATTATGTGCCGGCAAAGAACTGGGTGATACTTTTTGGCCACCATTTTTCCAGTATCTCGGGCGCAGCGCCGGTAATAGGGCCCATAATAGCTGTCTCCATATGGGGATGGGGGCCGGCGATATTATGGGTAATCATCGGCTCTATTTTTATCGGAGGCGTTCACGATTTCGGCTCTTTGATCTTATCCGTAAAGCAGGACGGCCGCTCGATAGCGGATATAACCGCAGACGTTATCTCGCGCAGGGCAAAAATAGTCTTTGCCTCTTTCGTATGGCTGACGCTGATATTGGTGATAGCCGTCTTCGTCTATCTCTGCGCGAAGACGCTTGTCTTTGAGCCAAGGATAGTGATCCCGTCTCTGGGCCTGATCGCGGTTGCAGTAGCCGTTGGATATCTGATTTATAACCGGAAGGCAAGCCATACGGTAGTCACTCTTCTCGGATTTTGCGCTATACTTTTGCTGATAGCTCTCGGGAATAGGTATCCCGTTAGATTAAATGTAGAGAATCCGCAGGTTGTCTGGGGCTATATATTGTTGGTCTATTGCTTCATTGCGTCTATTACGCCTGTCCAGATACTTTTACAGCCGCGGGATTACCTTTCCGCATACCTGCTCGCGTTCGGCGTATTATTCGGTTATTTGGGGATACTCATATCGCATCGGGAGATATCAATGCCGTTCGTAACCGGATTGCATCTGCGGGATAACGCTATGTGGCCAATGCTTTTTGTGACTGTCGCCTGCGGCGCGATATCAGGATTTCATTCACTCATAGCCAGCGGGACCACTTCTAAACAAATAGCCAGCGAGGCGCATTCCCGTAGAATAGGTTATGGCGCCATGCTTACGGAAGCAGCTGTTGCCGTGCTGGCGGTCCTCGCGATTGGCGCGGGCCTTAAGAATCAGGCGGCGCTTGCCGCGTTTTTAGGTAAAGGCGGGTCAGGGCCGATCGGCGCGTTCGGGGCGGGTTACGCCGAGATCACAAGGCCGGTCCTGGCAGGCGTAGGCGGGTTTTTCGCTATAGTTATCCTTAATGCCTTTATATTAACCACGCTTGATACGGCTACAAGGATCGGAAGATACCTTACACACGAGCTTTTCGGCATAAAAAATAGATATATCGCGACACTTTTAGTGGTTGTTTTCAGCGGATGGCTGGGCTTAAGCGGCAACTGGAATAAAATATGGCCGGTGTTCGGCGCGGCAAATCAATTGGTCGCGGCGCTCGCCCTTTTGGTGATCACCGTGTGGCTCCTGTCGCGGGCCAGGAACATAATATACACGGCCATACCGTGCGTTTTTATGCTTTTGACGACAGCCGCAGCCCTTTTGTATAAGATGCCCAAGTACTTCAGCGGCGGCGATACGCTTTTGGGCGCGATATCGCTGGCCCTTCTGGTCCTGGCGGTATATATGTTGTGGGAAGTCTTTATTTGCGTTAAAAAGAAAAGACAAGAGGTCAGACATGCGTAATATTATCGTTCAAAAATACGGCGGCTCGAGTGTCACCAATACCGAGCGCATACAGAATATAGCCGGGCGCATAATCAAATATAAGCGCCGGGGTTACAGAATGGTCGTTGTCGTAAGCGCGTTAGGCGATACTACCGATGAGCTCATAAAATTGTCCCGCTCCATAACAAAGGTGCCTTCGGAGCGCGAACATGACATGCTTGTATCCACCGGAGAGCAGGTCTCAGTGGCGCTTTTGGCCATGGCGATACATAAGCTGGGAGAGGAGGCGATCTCCTTTACCGGAGCACAGGTCGGGATAAGGACCGACAGCGCGTACACCAAGGCCAGGATAATCGACGTAAACGCGGACAAGATAGAAAAAGAACTGGCGGCCGGCAAGGTCGTCATAGTAGCCGGTTTCCAGGGGGTGACTACAAACCATGACATCACCACGCTCGGCAGAGGAGGGTCCGATACAAGCGCGGTGGCGCTGGCAAAGGCGCTCAACGCGAAGGAATGTGAGATATACACCGACGTCGACGGTATATATACCGCGGACCCGAGGATTGTCAGGAGCGCGCGGAAGCTCGACAGGATAAGTTACGAAGAAATGCTGGAACTTGCGTCGTTGGGCGCACAGGTAATGCATCCCCGCAGCATCGAGATGGCAAGCAAATTTAAAATACCCCTGCACGTGAGGTCCAGTTTCAATAATAAGAAAGGTACGGTTATTTCCGGGGAGGTCAAAATGATGGAAAAGGTCTTAGTCTCAAGCGTCACTGTGAATAAAGAGGAGGCCAAAGTCACTATTTGCGACTGTCCGGATAAGCCGGGCATAGCCGCCAGGATATTTAAGAAGATCGCCGAGGAAAACATAAACATAGACATGATAATCCAGAACATCTCCAGGACAAAGGCGAGAAATACGGACGTCTCCTTTACCGTCCAGAAAGATGAACTCGGTAAAACGATCAAGACGGCCAAGGAGATATCGAGGTCCATAGGGGCGAAAGGCGTGACATTCGACAGCAATATTGCCAAGGTCTCGGTGATCGGCATCGGCATGAGGGCGCACGCAGGAGTTGCCGCCAAGATGTTCAGCGCCCTTGCGGGGAAAAAAATAAATATCGAGATGATCTCCACAAGCGAGATCAAGATATCCTGCGTAATAGCGAAGAAAAACGCGGAGAAAGCCGTTAAGGCGCTGCACAAGGCCTTTAAATTAGGCAGGAAAAAATAAGAGGGAGCTGACTAAAATGAGCGCCAATGTAAAACTATATGATACCACGCTGCGGGACGGGGCGCAGACAGAAGGGATTTCCTTCAGCGTTACGGACAAGGTGAGGATCGCGCAGAAACTCGACGAGTTAGGCATCCACTACATAGAAGCGGGATGGCCCGGCACCAACCCCAAGGATATCGAGGTTTTCAAGAAACTGAAAAAGACGCGCCTTAAAAACGCGAAGGTTGTGGCTTTCGGCTCGACAAGAAGGCCAAAGGCCAAAGCAAAGGACGATACCACCCTGAAGGCGCTTATCAGCGCACAGACAAAGGCCGTCACCATTTTCGGGAAAAGCTGGGACCTCCACGTAAATGATATCCTTAAGACAAGCCTTGATGAAAACCTGGATATGATCCGGGACAGCATAAGTTTTCTTAAGTCCAAAGTCAAAGAGGTCTTTTTTGACGCGGAGCATTTCTTCGACGGCTACAAGGCGAACCCCGATTATGCGCTAAAGACGCTCAAAGCCGCCGAAGAAGGCGGGGCAGACTGCCTTGTCCTTTGCGATACAAACGGTGGCACGGTCACCTCCGATATCTTCAGGATCATAGAAGAAATAACGCCGGAGGTGAAAAAACCCCTCGGCATCCATGCCCACAACGACTGCGAGATGGCAGTTTCGAATTCAATCGCGGCGATGCAGGCGGGCTGTGCCCACATCCAGGGTACGATGAACGGATACGGCGAAAGGTGCGGAAACGCCAATCTGGCGTCTATTATCCCTGTCCTTAAGCTGAAACTGAAACTTGACTGCATCTCTGACCTACAGCTTAAAGAATTGACAGAAGCGTCGCGTTTTATTTCGGAGACAAGCAACATGAAACAGATGGGCAACCAGCCGTTTGTGGGCGCGAGCGCTTTCGCCCATAAGGCAGGCGTCCACGTAAACGCAATATTGAAAAATCCGAGGAGCTATGAGCATACGGAGCCGGCCATGGTCGGAAACAGGCGCCGGCTTTTGATCTCCGAGCTTTCGGGCAAATCCACCATTTTGCGCAAGGCAGAGGAGTTTGACGTCGACCTTCAGAAAGAGAGCCCGAAGACAAAGAGGATCCTGAAACTGCTGCAGGACCTTGAGCATCAGGGCTATCAGTTTGAATCGGCTGAGGCGTCCTTCGAACTTCTCATGAAACGCGCCATGAAGAAGTTTAAGTCCTTCTTTAAATGCGAGGGCTTCAGGGTGATCGTGGAGCTGGAGGAAGACGGAAACCTTATTTCGGAAGCCACGATAAAACTGGAAGTCAATGGCAAAAAAGAGCACACGGCGGCTTTGGGCGACGGCCCTGTAAACGCCATCGATAACGCGTTAAGGAAGGCATTAAGGGAATTCTATCCCTCATTAGACGGGATGCACCTCTCCGACTTTAAAGTGCGCGTCCTGGAAGAGAAGGTGGGCACGGCCGCAAAGGTCAGGGTCCTCATCCAGTCGCAGGACGAAAAGGATTCATGGTGGACAGTGGGCGTATCGGAAAATATCATCGAGGCCAGTTGGCTCGCCCTTGTGGACAGTATCGAATATAAATTATTAAAGGACAAAGTAACGAAATAGGAGGTGGGGTATGATAATGCTGAAATCTATGGGGATATTCGGTTTTATCCCCGCAATGGTGCTTTTGACCATCAGCTTTTTTGTGATGGTCGTCCTTAAGAAGCTTGAGGAAGGCGCGCTCAAGTCATTCGGCCGCATTATTGCCGTGCTGCTTTGCGTGGCGGCGCTTCTGATATTTACAATGGGGCTGTATGCGGTATCGGCGGGATATTGTCCGATAACAAAGATGCTGGGAAGAGGCGGGCTTCCCCCGACGCGGGACAAAATGATGCATCACGGCATGTGTAAGCCGATGATGAAGAAGAGCATGTATTATAAATAGTGGTATGAAAGAACTGCCGAAAGCTTACAATCCAAAAGAAGTAGAGGATAAGGTCTACAAATTTTGGGAAGAGAAGAGCTTGTTCTCTGCCAGGGCGAATAAAGAGAAGAAGCCCTACTGCATTGTGATCCCTCCGCCCAATATTACAGGCATCCTCCACATGGGCCACGCCCTTAATAATACTATCCAGGATATACTCATTCGCTGGAAGAGGATGCAGGGGTATAGTGCTCTCTGGATGCCCGGAGTGGATCATGCGGGCATTGCTACCCAGAATGTTGTGGAAAGGGAATTGATTAAGGAGGGGAAAGGGCGGCGAGA
>JAUWWU010000117.1 GCA_030616695.1 Candidatus Omnitrophota bacterium
CGGTGATGAAGGCGCCGAGGACATATACAAAAGAAGATGTGGTGGAGATAAATTGCCACGGCGGGATAGCCGCCCTGAAAAAGGTGACAGAACTTGCAGTCAGAAAAGGCGCGCGCATAGCGGAGCCGGGCGAATTTACAAAAAGGGCGTTTTTAAGCGGCAGGCTTGACCTGGCACAGGCGGAGGCTGTCCTTGACGTTATAAGGGCGAGGACCGATGCCGGCCTTAGGGTATCCATTGGCCAGCTTGAAGGAGAGCTATCGAGGGAGATAGGCTCGGCCCGTCAGGCTATCGTTGAGGTTTGCGCAGACATAGAAGCGGCCATAGATTTTCCGGAGGAGGAAATCGGGGCCGATACCAGGCGCGGATGGGCCAAAAAGATTAAAACGGCCGGGAGAAAACTTGAGGATTTAGCGGATACCTATCAAAAAGGCGCCGTTTTAAAGAACGGGATAACGGCGGCGATATGCGGAAGGACGAATGTCGGCAAATCCAGCCTCATGAACCTGCTTTTAAGAAAAGACAGGGTCATCGTAACGCATATCCCCGGCACGACAAGGGATGCCGTAGAGGAGACGGTGAACATAAAAGGGATACCGGTAAGGCTGGTCGATACGGCCGGTATGAGGAGGCGAGGCGGTATCGTAGAGAAAGAGGGAATAGATAAAAGCCGTTTCTATATCTCCAGCGCGGACCTCATATTATGTGTTTTGGACGGAAGCGAGAAAATGAAAAAAGATGATACAGAGCTCCTTAATAAGGTTAAGGGAAGATGCGCGATCATCGTGGTTAATAAGCGCGATCTCAAGCCCGTTCTGGATACGAAGAAGGCCAAAAGGATATCAGGCAATAAAGACATTATAAGAATATCATGCCTCGATAAAGAAGGAATTGATAGATTGGAAGATAAAGTGTATAATAAGATCTGGAGCGGCGCGGCATATTCGTCCCATCAGTTACTGCTGAATAACGTGAGGCATAAGGACGCGATAAACAGGGCCATCGCCGCCCTTTTAGCAGCCGAAAACGCTACACGCAGGAAATCCTCTCCGGAGTTTCTCGCTACTGATGTCCGGGAAGGCATTGACGCGCTGGGCGAGATAACAGGCCAGACGTATACAGACGATATCCTTGATGTCATATTTTCTAAGTTCTGCATAGGAAAATAGGAATTTTATAACATATTGTAAATAAAGAAGTTACGCCTCATAAACCCCCACCTGTGAAAACATCTCTAGTAAATAGTGAAAAAAGCTAGATATTGTTCCTTGTTTTTCTTCTTTATCTATAGTATACTAATAGTGTACTATTAGTGCCGTTATAAGGAAGATTTTTTTATCCATTTTTATTTAATAAATTTAAAATGTATAATTGGAGAAGCTAGCCCGGGAAATATAACAATGAGATACTTAAGCAATAACCTTCGAATAAAGATACTTATTGGAATTGCGGTAGGCCTTTTTTTGTTTTTGCCGATAGCTTGTACTGCAGACGAGCCGCAATATGTGCCGGATGAAATCATCGTAAAATTCGGAAGAGAACCGGCCGATGTCCTCGAACGTGAATCAATCCAGGAAAGAAAAGCCCTGAGTGAAGTCTCATTGCCCGCATCCCTCCATGCCCTCAATAAAAAATACAACGCCGAAAAATACGCGCCTGTATTCAAAAATTTTAAAGAGAATAAAAAAAAGTTAGAGGTCCTCAAGTATAAAGATTATCTTAAACGGAAATACAGCCTCGGGCAAATCCGCTTTACCAAAAAAGAAATCCACCTCCTGAGACGTCTCAAACGTGCCCCAAAAGATGCCAAAATTCCCGACCTTGGCAGAATTTATAAGCTTGAACTTGAAGAAGGCCGGTCCGTAGAAGAGGCAGTAGTCGAATACTCAAAAGACCCCTATGTAGAATACGCCCAGCCGAATTACAGATACAAACTATATACAACACCGCTGTCTCCCGAGCCATATATCCCTAATGATTACTATGTAGAAGACCCGGAGTTGTATGATCCGGCAACGGAGACGAAATACTGGAGAGAGGGGAGCTGGGGGCAGAGTTACCCCGACCTGTGGGGATTAAAGAATATACAGGCAATTGAGGCATGGAACTTTTTTGACACAGATGGGAATGGCATAATCGATGGAGACGAACGCCTTCCCGGCGAAGGTGTTGTAGTTGCTGTAATAGACACAGGCGTTGATTATAACCATGAAGACCTTTACGCAAATATATGGCAGAATGAAGACGAGATTCCTGATAACAGCCTGGATGACGATGAAAACGGCTATGTGGACGACTCAAAAGGCTGGGATTTTATAAGCGGCGATAACGATCCTATGGATGATTACGGCCATGGTACGCACTGTTCGGGTACAATTGCAGCGATGGGAGATAATGAAGTCGGCATAATCGGCGTCACACCCCATGCGCAAATCATGGCAGTAAAAGGATTGAATTCCAAGGGGGGCGGATTTACGGAAGGCCTGGCGAATTGTGTTTATTACGCTGCAAACAATGGAGCCGATGTATTAACTAACTCTTGGGGAAGGAGCGGGGTGGACGCGACATTCGAAGAGGCCTTCAACTATGCCTATGGGTTAGGGTGCGTTAATATCGCTGCTGCGGGAAATGATAATGAAGACGTCGCCAATTTTACACCAGCTAATATTAGCACTGTTATAACAGTGGCAGCCACAGATTACCAGGACCAGAAGGCCTCATTTTCGAACTGGGGTGATTTAATTGACGTTGCGGCTCCCGGGGTAAATATTTTATCGTTAAGAGGAAATGGACTATCTATGGGTGGTCGCACAGAGCGTATTGTAGACGAAAATTATTTTCGCTGCAACGGCACAAGCATGGCTTGCCCGCACGTTGCAGGGCTGGCAGCATTACTTCTCTCTTATGAGCTCCCGTTAGGTACAGATGAAATCAGGCAGATAATCAGGGATTCAGCAGATGACCTTGGCGCCCCCGGTTTTGACATCTACTATGGCTCCGGAAGAATAAATGCATATAATGCCATTTTAGAGCTTGTTAGTCCCAGAGGCCGGATAGTCCTGGATAAAAATGCTTATTCTGCACCGGCAGAAGCGGTGATTACGGTTTTGGATACTGACTTGAATACCAATCTCGAACTACATGATACAATTACTGTTGAATTGCGCAGCTCTACCGAAACAATCTCCGAATCGGTTATACTTACCGAAATAGAGCCAAATAAAGGGATTTTTAAAGGCACTATTCTTATTGAAGCCGGCACTTTACCTTTGACGGGCGATGGAAAACTCACCGTCCAGCATAATGATGTTATCACAGCTGCATATTTAGAGGAGGATCCTCCGGGAGCGAGAGAGGCGACGGCAATTGCCGATCTCCAGCCTCCTATGATAGAGTCGATAGAGACAGTTTCGGAGATTACCCTCAGCGGCGAACCCGTAACTACAATTACCTGGCATACGGATGAGCCGTCGAGCAGCGTTGTTTATTATGGCACAACCCTTTCATTGGGTTCATCCGCTGCAATATCCACTTATGCTACAGACCATCTCGTGAGCGTGATGGGTTTGGAGTTAAACACCCCTTATTACTTTGCCGTCAAGTCAAAAGATATTGCAGGAAATACTGCTTACGACGACAATAGCGGCACTTTTTATCAGTTTACAATCATCCCTCCCGAAATTTACGTAATACCTTCAAGCCTCTCGTTTGAGGCCTTAGAAGGCGCTATCACCCCTATTATGGACACATTTACCATATCAAACGTCGCAGGGCCGGAGGGCGTCGACCTCTTATTTGAAATACCCTGGCCCTCTGCCGCCTGGCTTTCAATATCGCCTGACGGGGGAATAATACAGAGCGGCTTATCAACAGATATTCAAGTTGCTATAGACCCAGTAAAATTAAAAGCAGGGACATATCCGGAAGAGATTACCATAAACCATAA
>JAUWWU010000137.1 GCA_030616695.1 Candidatus Omnitrophota bacterium
GACCCTACCTCTAACAGCTTTTTGCCGATATACGTCGAGAAATTATCGTGGACCGAGGTGCTCGATATCTTCTACAGGCATATAACCCGGCAGAGCGCGACGCGCACAAGAAATTATATCTTCCGTATAATATGGAGGCTCTTTCAGGCCAGGTCGCTCGTGGAATTACAGATACTTTTTAGAAATTATTTCTATCTGGCAAAGGTTTATCTTAAAAAGATTTTAAGCAAAAAATGACAATTAAAACCGGATCGGATAATATAGTTTACAAAACGTTCATAAAAAACAGCTTTTTTTATTTTATGAGCGCCCTGATGGCGAATACATCTCTTTTTCTTATAAACGTCATACTGGCCCGATTATTAGGAACGGGTGATTATGCCGTTATCGTACTTCTGATGAGTATTGTAGGCACATGCGTGGTACTTTCGAATCTCGGAGTATCCGACGCAATTACGAAATTTATCGCAGAGCATACCGACAGAGACGAGATAAGCGCGCTCGTTTCCGCGGGGATGGGCATATTCCTTGTTTTGTCCGTATCGGCGGCTACGGCGCTATTTGCCTTTGCCGGGCATATTTCACATGTTGTTTTTAAAGGGGATATGACCCTATATATCAGGCTAGCAACCGTATGGGTCTTGTGTTTTTCGTTTATAGTGTTTATAAAGGGCGTGGGGATGGGGCTGCACAGAACGAATTTTGTAATCCTCGGAGACCTTTTATACAACCCGCCGCGGCTGTTGTACATCGTAGGCCTTCTGGCGTTTGGCATCTCGATAGAAAGGATAGTGATAGGCTGGACCGCATTGCTCCTGGCAGGGGTAACTATTATTATTTTTTACTTTAAAGGATTTGCGGACAGGGAGGGTATTAAACTACGCCTGCCCTCTTTAGGTACGACAAAGAAGGTCCTTAGATACGGCGCGTATCTATACCTTCCATTCTTAAGCATATTTATGATTAAATATGCGCTTACGCTCCAGATCGGCACATTTTCCTCAAAACAGGACGTGTCATTTTTTGCCGTCAGCATGTCGCTTGTGGCAGTTTCCTTTTTGCTGTTTGTGCCTATCGCAAAGATGCTGATGCCTACCGTGTCCCGCATATATAAATCAGGGGACCATGACAAACTGGAGGTTATCGGAAGGGTATTGTTAAAATATATAGGCGTGGCAAGCGTTCTTATCGCTTCCGTATTCTGTTTCGCAAATACAACAATTTTGAGACTCGTATACGGCAAGGCATATACCGGCGCGTCCACGATACTCGCGATACTCGCTCTCGGAATATTCTTCGAGACCATTAAGTTTATCACCGATCCTCTTTTGAACGGCACGAAATACGCAAGTACCGTCAGTCATATAGAGGTCTTTAAACTCATCGTAACTATAACGGCAGGTTTTTTGCTTATTCACGCATACGGGGCCCTGGGTGCTGCAGCGGCATTCCTCGCAGGTGCCGTTATAAGTTGTCTTTTGAAGCTCGTTATGGTTAACCGTAGATTGGGTATTAACCTCTCCAGCGAGAGTTTAAGGATTTTTATAATTTTTGCCTTTCTGCTCATATCGCTCGCGTGTGGTTTAAGCCTTACATTGTTTTTGTCTGCCGGCATCCTTTTTGCCGTTTTTTCGAGACTCGTATCCTTGAAGGAGATTAAAACGATATATTCGTTGATAAGCACTTAAAAGAGATATATGCCTGAAATTAATTTAAATATTCACGGTATCCTGAAGGTCAGGATTATAAATACTTCAAAGGCCGTTTTCGAGGCGTTAAATTCTCCCTTTTCCTATTTTGAGACACCGGAGGCGGTATCGCCTGATTTGGAAATCCATCTGGGGGATTTCCGCGAGGACGCCGCGGATTGTGCGGTGATTGACGGCGGATATTTCGTCAAGAAGGATTATATTTTCTTTAAGGGTAAGCAGGGACCCCTGAACTGGAAGGTTGAAATAACAGGCCTTGGCAGCGATAAATGCAAGGCCAGGATGGCATACGGCAAGGGAAACAGGTTTGTGTTGCCTAATCTGCTTTACCCCGATCAGCTGATGTATAACCACCTTTTATATCCTTTGCTGGAAAGGTATTTCGTGAAAAAGGGGTGCCTATTCCTGCACGCCGGCGCGGCGGCCAGGGGCGGAAAGGGTATGGTATTCGCGGGCCCGGGCGGCTCGCATAAGACGAGTATTATCATGAATCTCGTCAAGAACGGATTTTATTCTTTAGGTGATGGCTGGATCATATTAAAGGGAAATAAAATCTTTTCCTTTCCAACCTCTACAGCTTTTTTTAATTATAGAACAAAGTACCTGGGGAGTGAAAACCTTTCCTTTTACCACAAATTAGATATTACCAGGTTTCTTTTAAAAAAGGCGCCGCAGCGAAACTTTATTAAAGCGCATGCCACACTTGACGTTTTATTCATAATGCATAATGAAAATAGAGAAGATATACAGTTGGAAAGGATAATTGATAAACCAGCTGTTATAGAGGCGCTTTTGACAAATAACCGCCTTGAATGGAAAGCGGATTTGTTTTATAAACAGGATGCAAGTGCGTTTTTTGACGCATATAATTATGTCCACGGGAATGCCCGGGATTACGAGGACGCTTTTAGAGCCGCTGCCTCAGAAACTCTTGAGGGCATAAGATTATACATAATGCGCGCGCCAACTAGATGGCATAAAGAAAATTTAGGCCCGATTGAAAATATAATCAATTCCGGGTAAAGGATTATACCTAACATAGAAAGATGGAAAGAAGATTTAACTTTAATATCCACAATATTATGAAATTGCAAATTATACAGAGGAAAAGAAGCCTATTCGATTACAGAATGTATAAACTTTTCAGGCTTTATGAAATTTCAGAAGAATTAAAAAATCCTGATTTAAAAATAATCATAGCCCCGTTTAAACCGGAAAACAAAAACTGCTATATGATAAAACCAAAATATTGGGTCAGAGAAGGGTATATCTATCATAAGAGTTTTTATAAAGGAAGTATGTGGGAAGCCGA
>JAUWWU010000141.1 GCA_030616695.1 Candidatus Omnitrophota bacterium
AGGGCAGATAACGAGAAAAAGGAATATTACCTGACCGATGTCGTCTCTATTTTGCAAAGGCATAATATGAAAATAGAATCCTTTTGCACGGATGACGATGAAGAGGCGTTAGGAGTCAATTCGAGAGAGGACCTCGCAAGGGCCGAAAAGATAATCTGTAATAGGGCGATAAAGAAATTTTTGGACCAGGGCGTGACTATAATAGACCCGTTTAATACTTATATCAGCGGCGATTGCTCTATAGGCAGGGATACGGTAATAAAACCTTATACGGTCATAGACAGCGGCGTAAGCATAGGCCCGAATTGCGTAATAGGGCCTTTCGCCAGGATAAGGCCCGGCACGAAATTATCCGACGGCGTTGAGATAGGCAATTTTGTAGAATTGACGCGCAGCCATGTAGGGCGTAACACAAAGATAAAGCACCATACGTATATCGGCGACACCATTATCGGTAAAAATGTCAATGTGGGCGCCGGCACCATAACGGCAAATTACGACGGCAAAAAGAAGCACAAGACCATTATCAAAGACGGCGCGTTTATAGGCAGCGGGACTATCTTCGTCGCGCCCGTTACCATCGGAAAGAAGGCCATAACAGGCGCTGGCAGTGTGGTTACCAAAAAGACAGCGGTGCCCGACAATTCCGTAATTGTCGGCATGCCCGCCCGTATACTGAAAAAAGGCACATAAAACCGTTGCAGTATAACCAGCAGCGTACGAATACAACCGAATCCTATAGGGAGACGTTTTCCCGGCCTTATTCTAGCTTTAAGGAAAGTGTCTCCAGAAAAACAAGGAGTACGCCATGAAAAAAGACCAGATGTTGATATTTATGGGCAACTCTAATAGGCCATTGGTGGATAAGATATGCTCAAATTTAAATATGCCGCTTGGCAAAGCAGTTGTCGGAAAATTCAGCGAAGGCGAGATAAAGGTCAGGATAAACGAAGACGTGCGGGGAAGGGATGTTTTTATAATCCAGTCCGTATGCCCCCCGGTCAGCGATAATCTTATGGAACTTTTAATTTTAATAGATGCGATAAAACGGGCCTCTGCCGAAAGGATAACGGCTGTGGTCCCATATTACGGATACGCCAGGCAGGATAGAAAAGACCGGCCAAGAGTCCCTATTACGGCGAAACTTGTCGCCAATCTTCTCACTGCCGCCGGCGCAAATAGGGTCCTGACCATAGATCTGCACGCTGGCCAGATACAGGGCTTTTTCGATATTCCCCTTGACCATCTGTTCGCCGTAAGCGTATTTGTGGAGTATTTTGAAAGCCGGGAGATAAAAAACCTTGTTGTGGTTTCGCCGGATGTCGGCGGCGTGAAGATGGCAAGGGCCTATGCCAAGAGGCTGGGCGCCGACCTGGCGGTTGTCGATAAAAGGCGCGTAAATGACGAGGATACCGAAGTGATATTCATAATGGGCGAGGTAAAAGGGAAGAACGTCCTTTTAGTGGATGACATCATCGCCACTGCAGGCTCTATCGTTGAGGCCGCCGCAGCCCTTAAGAAAAACGGTGCCAGGGATATTTACGCCGCGATAACCCACCCTATTCTTTCGGGCCCGGCAATAGACAGGATCAACAAATCGGAAATTAAAAAACTCATGGTCACCAATACTATACCGATTGCGAAGGGTAAGGCGATAGGCAAGATAGAGGTCCTTTCGATAGCCCCGTTGTTGGCGGAGGCTATAAACAGGATTCACAACGAGGAGTCCATCAGCGTTCTTTTTAACGGATACGAGAAGCTGGGATAACTTTTGACAGGGGAGAAGCATAGAAATGGAACGAGTTCCGCTTAAATGCGAATTAAGAAAAGAGACGGGCAAAAAATATACAAAACAATTGAGAAAAGAGGGGTTTATCCCCGCGGTGGTTTATGAAGAGGGAAAAGAAACTGTACCTCTCAGGCTCCATGAGAAGGATTTGCTGACAGCCCTCCGTACAAAGGCCGGCGAAAACGTCCTTATCAATCTCGAAATAGGCGACGGCCCGAAAGGGAAGGGCAAAGGCCGCGTGGTCATAATAAAAGAGGTGCAGCATCACCCTATAAGGGACGAGATCTTACATATTGACTTTCAGGAGATATCCCTTACCGAAAAGCTTACGATTGACGTGCCCATAATAGCAAAGGGCGAGGCAGAAGGCGTTGTCAAGGAAGAGGGCGTTCTCGAGCACATGATGTGGGAAGTCAAGGTGGAATGTTTGCCGACGGATATACCCGAGAAGATAGAAGTGGACGTCACGAATATGAAGATAGGCGATAGTGTGTTGATAAAAGACCTCCGGGCGCCTACCGGAGTCAAGATGCTTGATGATCCGGAGCAGATGGTTATCGCAGTAGAGCCGCCGCATGTGGAAAAGCCGGTGGAGGAAGTCGTGGCCGAAGAGATCACGGAACCGGAATTGATAAGAGAGAAGAAAGAAAAGGAAGACCTTGAGGAAGGCGCGGAAGCCGCCCCTAAACCGGAGAAGCCGGGAAAAGAAGAGAAGCCTAAAGAAGAGAAGAAATAATATAGAGATGAAGCTCATCGTTGGTTTGGGCAATCCCGGGGAGAGATATAAGCTTACAAGGCATAATATAGGCGCCAACGTAGTCAAGGAACTGGCCGGGTCAAGCGGCATTAGTTTAAGAAGGCGTAAGTACCGGTCTCGCTTCGGCGAGGGAAAAATAGCCGGCGAAGAAATAAATATCATCCTGCCCGAAACCTTTATGAATCTATCCGGAGAGGCGGTCCGTTCGATAGTAAAGGATAAAGGGATCGCCCTTTCTGAGGTTTTGGTCATATGCGATGACGCCGATCTAATATTGGGTGACATAAGGATCAGGCAAAAGGGTTCCAGCGGAGGCCATCGCGGGCTTCGTTCGATTATAGAGAACGTTGGGAGCGAATCTTTTGCAAGGC
>JAUWWU010000074.1 GCA_030616695.1 Candidatus Omnitrophota bacterium
GAGATACAGAAAGAGGCGCAGACGCTGGCCACGATAACATTTCAGAATTTCTTCCGCATGTATTCAAAGCTCGCGGGCATGACGGGAACGGCCATGACCGAAGCGGCCGAATTCAAAAAGATCTATAAGCTTAATGTGGTAACTACCCCCCCGAATAAGGCGCTTAAAAGAGACGAATATCCCGATATGATGTATAAGACGGAAAAAGAGAAATTCAGGGCCGCCTGCAGGGAGATCGCGCAGTTACATAAGGAGGGGCGCCCTGTCCTTATCGGCACTATATCGGTAGAGAAGTCCGAGCGCCTGAGCGAGATGCTGACCGGCATGGCGATACCGCACCACGTCTTAAACGCTAAGCATCATGCTAAAGAGGCCGAGATAATCACCAGGGCGGGCCAGCCGTATGCCGTTACGATATCCACGAACATGGCGGGCAGGGGCACCGACATAGTCCTGGGTGAGCAGATCGCGGAAAAAGGCGGCCTGCATGTCATCGGGACAGAGCGGCACGAGGCGCGCAGGCTCGACAACCAGCTCCGCGGGAGGGCAGGCAGGCAGGGCGATCCCGGCTCAAGCAGGTTCTACCTTTCCCTTGAAGATGACCTCATGCGGATATTCGGCTCCGACAGGATCTCCCGCATAATGGAATTCTTTCAATGGGAAGAAGATATGCCCATAGAGCATAAGATGATAACAAAAAGTATAGAGATAGCCCAGAAGAGGGTAGAAGAGCAGAACTTCAGCTTCAGGAAATATACGCTTGAATACGACAATGTTATGAACATCCAGAGGACAGAGGTATATAATTACAGGAAGCGGATATTGGAGGAACCCGATACAAAAGGCATGATATTGGAGATGGCGGAAGAGAGATTGGCGAAGACAGTGGACGAATATCTGCCGTCTGATGTCGAAAGGGCAGAATGGGATGTCAATAGATTTTCACACTATCTACGCATGAATTTCCTGATAGGCATCGAAGGCATAGATTTTGACGGTGACCCAAGAGACTTAATATCGGATAAACTCCTCAATAAGGCGAAAGAGGCGTATGAATTAAAGGAAAGATTTATAGAGCCCGCCCTGCTCAGGCAGGTAGAGAAATACGAGATGCTGCGCATAGTGGACGCGGAGTGGATGCATCACCTTCACGCCATGGATTATCTCAAGGAAGGGATACAACTGAGGGCATACGGCCAGAGAGACCCGCTTTTGGAATATAAGCAGGAAGCCCATAAGATGTTTTTTGAGATGGAAGCTACGGTGCGGCAGAAGACAGTGGAGAATTTGTTTAGGATCCAGGTCGCAAAAAAGGAAGAAGAAAAGAAGGCCTTTTTGCCTGCCGAGCAGCAACTTATCCACGATGAGCGATCTGCCATGGCAGAAGGAAAGAAAACACAAGCGGCGCCTCGTCCGGAGGAGAGACGGGAAGCCAGGGCTGCCGCCACGGCTCCTTTTAAAAGGAAAGCACCGAAGGTCGGCCGAAACGACCCCTGCCCCTGCGGCAGCGGAAAGAAATATAAAAGATGTTGCGGAAAATAGGCGCGTCGCTTTTAAGCCCCATCCTTTTAATCCTCGCGTTCCCGGATCCCCAAATTTCGATTTTTGCGTGGATCGCGCTCATACCCCTCTTTTTTGTAATAGGCAACTCCTCCAAAAAGGCTTCGTTTTTTTTGTCGTATCTTGCGGGCGCCGTTTTCTTCGCGGGCCTTTTGCGCTGGCTTACACATGTCACGGTGCCGGGCTATGCGGTCCTTGTATCTTACCTGGCCTTATATTTCGGCCTATTCGGCCTGCTCGGAAATCTCTTTCTTAATAAATTGCGCGGTTCAGGATTATATTTTTTATCAATACTCATCTTGCCCTCGCTCTGGGTATCACTGGAATTTTTAAGGGGGGTCCTTTTTACCGGTTTTCCGTGGGGCCTCCTGGGGTATACGCAGTATAAAAACCCTGTGCTCATACAGATAGCCGACATAACAGGCGCCTACGGTGTGTCATTTCTCATCGTCATGGCCAATTTTGCGGTATATTCGTGGATAGCCTCGTATAAAGAAAGCCGCGGCTCGAGATTTCAGGCACTTGCATTTTTAATCGTATTTATAACCGTCATATTATACGGCTGTTTTGTCCTTAAAAAAGACAGCATCGAAACAGGCCTTAAATTGTCGGTCGTGCAGGGCAATATAGAGCAGGCCAAGAAATGGGACCCTTTTTACAAAGATTACATAATGGACAGGTATGAAGGGCTTACAAGGGAAGCGGCCAAAGATGAGCCGGGACTTATCATATGGCCCGAGACGTCCGTCCCCGGTTTTTTAGGAGAAAAGGATATAGGCCTGCGGCTCAAGAGGATAATAGTAGATATCGATCTTCCGTTATTTTTAGGAGCTGCGACTTACGGAACCGGCCCCGGCCGGAGGGATGTATTTTTTAACAGCGCAGCGCTTTTTTCCCCCGATGGGAATATGGAAAAAGTATATAATAAGATACACCTCGTCCCTTTCGGCGAATATGTCCCCTTTGAAAAATATTTCCCCCTTATCAGGGATTTTATAGATGTCCCGGTAGGCGATTATACTGCGGGGGAGGAATTTACCCTTTTCGATGTGCGGTCTAAAGAAGGAGATAATTTTAACTACGCGGCACTCATATGTTTTGAGGACATATTCCCCGGCCTGGTTAGGAGTTTTGCGCTCCGCGGTTGCGATTTTTTGATAAACATCACAAACGACGCATGGTTCGGCGAATCCGGCGAGCAATTACAGCATGCGCAGGCATCCGTCTTTCGCGCGGTCGAGAACAGGGTCAGTGTCTTGCGGGCGGCGAACACAGGATTTTCATGTTACATAAATCCGAAAGGAATGATCGAAGGTTCGGTCGGGGATATAGAGACAGGGAGTATGTATATTCCCGGTTTTAAGACCTTTGTCCTGAAGGCGGCCGGAAAAGGCACCTTTTACACAAGATACGGCGACGTCTTCGCATATATCTGCCTTTTCCTTGTCATAGGAGCGGGGGCGTTAAGGTTTTTTAGTTGACTTTGTAATATTAGGGGTATATTATATGCTACTACTAAATATAAAGGGGGCATGAGCCATGAAAGAGGTACTTTGCGTTGTAATGGGAGGCGGCCGGGGCTCCAGGCTTTATCCGCTTACAAAAGTCAGGGCAAAGCCGGCTGTCCCTATATTCGGCAGGTACAGGTTGATAGACATACCGATCAGTAATTGCCTTAACTCGGAGTTTAACAATATATACATACTTACCCAATTCAATTCAGAATCTCTCAATAAACATATAGCCAGGAGTTATAAAGTCGACCCCTTTTCAAAGGGTTTTGTAGAGGTGATGACGGCCGAGCAATCCATAGATAGCAGTGACTGGTTTCAGGGTACGGCCGATGCCGTCAGGAGATGCCTTAAACATATCAACGACCCCTCCTATAAATATATACTACTCTTATCCGGCGACCAGCTCTACAAGATGGACTTTAGGGAGATGCTGGGGTTTCATATTGAGAAGAATTCGGAAATTACTATAGCGTGCAACCCGATAGAGCCGTTGCAGGTTTCCGGATTCGGTATAATGGGCATAGCAGAGGATAACAGAATAAATAAATTCGTAGAAAAGCCGGAAGACAGCGCAGCCATTAAAGACATGGCAGTCAAAGACAGCGGGAGGAAATATTTTCTTGGCTCCATGGGCATATACCTTTTTAACAGGGACACCCTCGTAGATGTATTGAAAAACAATCCTAAGACGGACTTCGGAAGGGAGATAATACCGGATTCGTTTCCGCATAAGAGGACGCGCGCCTTTGTCTTTAAAGGTTACTGGCGGGATATAGGGACGATAAAACCTTTCTATGACGAAAACCTGGCCCTTACCGAAGATATCCCTCCGCTTGATATGTTTGACGAAGACTGGCTCTTTTTCACCCGGCCGCGCTATTTGCCGCCCGCCAAGATCAACAGTTCCAACATAAGCAAAAGTATTATCTCCGAAGGTGCAATAATCCAGTCCGGAGCGAAGATAAGGCATTCGGTAATAGGCCTCAGGAGCCGCATAAACACCAATTCGGTCGTGGAGGACTCCATTATCATGGGGAGCGATTTTTACGAGACACTGGACGATATAAAATATAACCGCTCCAGGGGGATACCGCTGCTCGGCGTAGGCGAAAATTGCAGCATAAAGAAGGCGATAATAGATAAAAATGTGCGGATAGGGGACAACACAAAAATACTTAATCATAAAAACCTGAAAGAATTTGACGGCGAGAATTATAGTATAAGGGACGGTATAGTTATTATTGAGAAGAATGTGACAATCCCGCCCGATACGGTGATCTGATGGCAGAATTAAGAAAAGACCCTATTTTAAACAGATGGGTGATAATTGCGACAGGGAGAAGTAAGAGGCCGGGCAGCTATCATGTCGAGAAGGAGGTAAACTATACCAAGCCGGAGAAATGCCCTTTCTGCGAGGGCCACGAAAGTATGACGCCTCCGGAAATATATGCTTTGCGCGAGGGAAATTCAAGAGCGAACACGCCTGGATGGAAGGTAAGGGTCGTGCCGAATAAATACCCTGCCCTGAAGATGGACGCACCTCTTGTAGAATCAGGCGCAGGCATGTTTAATATGATGGCAGGATTCGGCGCTCATGAAGTGATTATTGAGACCCCCGACCACAAAAGGGAAGCAAAAGACCAGGGCATAGACGAGATAAGTAATTGGATTCACGTCCTTCAGGATAGGGCAAAGTCCCTCTATGAAGATAAGAGAGTTAAATACGTCCTTCTTTTTAAAAATAAAGGGAGGGCCGCCGGCGCCTCACTTTCGCACCCGCACCATCAGATAATAGCTACTCCCGTCACCCCTAAGAGGGTAAAGGAGAAGTTGGCGGGGGCCCTGGAGTATTTCAACCTCAAAAAAAGATGCGCCTTCTGCGATATCATAGCCGAGGAAAAGGGGATCGGCGAGAGGATAGTGTATGAAAATGACGCATTCATCACCTTTTGCCCGTATGCGTCGAGATTCCCCTTTGAGACATGGATTCTTCCGAAAGAACATTGCCTGGATTTTTATGATAGGAGAATGGTCGATAAAACGGCATCTTTAGCCGCTATTCTTAAAATAGTCCTCCAAAAGCTGAGCAAGGCGATAGGCGAGCCGGAATATAATTATTTAGTGCACGCCACTCCCAACAGGATCCCTAAGGAAGGATATTGGGATACTATAGAGGAGGACTACCATTGGCATATAGAGCTTTTTCCGCGGCTTATCAAGACAGCGGGTTTTGAGTGGGGCTCTGGATTTTATATAAATCCGACGCC
>JAUWWU010000149.1 GCA_030616695.1 Candidatus Omnitrophota bacterium
CCGCAACGCCCCAATTTCTGAAGACGCGCTGAAATAATTTTAGGCCTGCCAGAAGCACCTTGCTGATACCGCCAAAAAAGCCATAGCTCACAGCTTCATCCAGGCCGTATGGTTTCATCAAGTCTTGTTTTGACGGGCCGGCGTACAACAAAAAGTTGTGAGAGACGGCAGAATTAGGATTGATTGTAAATCCGCCTATCTTCAGCGCTGACAACAGGTTATCACCGTCGATCTGCTTTAATAATACCCCTTTTGTCGGCACGGATGTCTTTACTATCGCTGAGAAATATTTATTTTGCAATCCGGTATATTTTACTACGCCTTCTTCAAAAAGCCCGTCGTCTTTTTTGCCGTTGTCGCGCCTTGCCTTTCCGGAGATGTTAGATACGATCTGGGCATACCGCCTGTCTATCTTGTTGGCTATATCTATATTTGAGGCGGCGGTTATAAAGTAATCGGCCTGCAGCGAGTACGCCGATGAGTTGCGGAGATATACCTCAAGCTCCGTGTGATATAAGAAATCATGGAAAATATATTTCTTTGTTATTTCCAGGCCGTTCTCAAGCCGGGCCGAGAACAGAACCTCTTTACCTTTTTTATTCGTGACGTAACGGACCCTTGACAGATCTCCTTCGCCCAATCCGTCCATATTGAAGATGCCCTCTTCCGGCAGCGCTATATCTATAAGCTTAAATGTCTCATTTGTGGCGGGATGGGGATACTCTTTTAAGACTATACTTTTTACGCAACCCCCTTCATTGCTTAATGTTACGACGTATTTTTCCGTCTCGACCTCGACCTCTTTTAGGGGTATGGCAGGGGTTTTTATTTCGCGGGGTTTTTCGATCAGTGAGGCCGGTTTTTCGAACTTCGTAATAGGCATTTCTCCTGCGACCTGTCCTGTTTCAGCAACTTCCTGAGTGCCGGACAATTCTGTGGCAGGATAGTATTTTGCCATAAATAACTGGAATACCAATAATACAAACGCTGATAAAACCAACGCTAAAATAGTCCTTTTCTCCATCTACGGTCTCCGTTTATTCAACAGGGTCATGCCCGCCTTTTGAAAAAGGGTGGCATCGCAATATCCTTAAAGCCCCTTTTATA
This sequence comes from Candidatus Omnitrophota bacterium, assembly GCA_030616695.1. GTDB lineage: Bacteria > Omnitrophota > Gorgyraeia > JAHIPI01 > JAHIPI01 > JAUWWU01. The sequence goes on from JAUWWU010000149.1 coordinate 1,108, forward strand.
AGACCTTTCAGTAGGCCGTATTTAATCACCGCTTCTCTGGTGTATTGCGAGCATGTGGGATAATAACGGCAAGAAGGTAACTTCAATGCTGACAAGTAGTTATGATAAAAGTCTATCGCCTTAACAGTGGCCTTTTTAATCATAGCGCCTTCGCCCTTCTAAGCAATCCAAGCAACGTGTTCTCGACTATTGCATAATTAAGTTTGCGGCCCGGAGGCCGTCGTATCGAAACGACGATATCATAGGGGCCGTTTTTCAGTGCCGGTTGGTTGAGCCTGACCGCCTCTTTTATCAGGCGTTTAAGGCGGTTTCTCCTCGACGCTAATGGGATCTTCGCAGAGCCTATTGATAATCCCAGGCGATGCCGCCCCATGCCGTTCTTAAAGATACTCAAGACAAAAACGCCGTCCCTATAGGAGGCGCCTTTATCGCGGACCTTTTTAAATTCGAAATTCTTCTTCAGCCTTCTGACTGCGCTGAAGCCATGGCGCTTCCTCATACCGCAAGCTTGTTTCTCGCCTTTCTTCGCCGCCTCTTGAGGATCCTTCGGCCCCCTCGAGTAGCTAGTCTCCTTCTAAACCCGTGCTTTCTTTTTCTTCGACGGTTAGATTTTGCCGTTAATGTCTTTTTCACAGCTGATTATCCCCCGTTTTTTAAACCCATTTCTTAAGTGTTCCGTAATTATAACACGTAAGTTTATATAGTCAAGAAAAATCTTGTTTCACCGCTCACTCGGCCTTATGTGTATCTCCGACGAAGCGGTAAAAATAACGGCCCTTTAAAAGATTCTCCCGAAAAATTTTCCGATAAATTTTTCTTTTTCTCTTGCAATAAGAATGCTTGTTTGCTATAATATGCGGGCTTGAGACAGCGGGCTTTTTAAAAAAGGCGCATGCGGTGGGAAGGCGCGGAATGCCTTGTTCAAAACCCTCCGCAGCGGCTTTGTTTCCAGCATATGCGTCTGTGGATAAGTTGTTAATAACTTCGTATTAGATGTGCATAAGTCCGATTTACCACCTTGTTTATGCGGGCTGCGGGAAAACTGCCGATGTGGATAATTAAATGAGCTCATAACTTACGGGACGACCAAAGCGAAGTGGCCACGGGCCACGAAGTCCCCGGAGGGGAGAAGTCCCTTTAGGGACGATAGCGAACGTAAGTTATAAGTGCGAATTTAGAAGGGACTATATAACATGGCTGACAATGTAAGCGCGGTATGGGAACGCGCCCTCGCCCTATTAAAAGAAAACACGAATCAGCAGACTTATAAGACCTGGTTTGAGCCTATGCGGTTTATAGAGGAAGGCGATAGCGCAATAGTCCTCGGTGCGCCGAATGAATTTTTTAAAAACTGGGTAGCGGAACATTATTCAGACATAATCATAAATTCGCTTGAGCAGGCCTCCGGCAAAAAACCTTCGCTTAAATTTGTAATAATACCGCAGGGTGAAGGCGCCAAAGAGGACGGGGGAGAAGCCGCAACCGAAGAGCCGAAGAAGCACATATTCCCGTTCCTTTTTAAGAAGCCCCTGCCCGGCGAAGAATCCAGGCTGAACGCCAAATATACATTTGACAGCTTTGTCATAGGCCCCAGCAACAGGTTTTCTCAC
>JAUWWU010000055.1 GCA_030616695.1 Candidatus Omnitrophota bacterium
CCGCCGCGGAAAGGGATATATTTGTAAGCAAAGACAGCGGCAAAAATTGGGTGCGGTCTTCCCAGGGCTTGTCTGCAATAAATATACGCTCCTTGACCCAAAATTATATAGACCGCGAAATAATTTTTGCGTCTGCGGAAAACGGTTTATTCAGGTCCACTGACGGCGGAGGAAGCTGGGTGAAAATATTTTCTCTGGATTCCGCCGATAACGAAGATTTTGAAGATGAGGAGAGCGAATCCTCGGCTTCCCCTGCCCGGGTATCGATAGACCCTTTTAACCCCGAGATAATCTATCTATCCGCAAAAGAAGGCATATTTAAAAGCGAAAACGGCGGCGACTCGTGGAAGAGGCTGCCGAAAACAGGGTTGCCGGGAACGCAGGTAAAAAATCTGGTTTTCCCTTCTTACAATAAAGGTTTTATTTTCGCGGCTACGGAAAACGGCGTGTTCAGGTTCTCCGAAGAAGAGGATATGTGGAAAGACCTCTATGCCGGCCTCCCGTCTAAAAAAGCCGTCTTTGTGGCATTAAGCAGTCGGCAGGACGCATTATGGCTGGCTACAAAAAACGGTGTCTTTAAATCTAAAGGCGACATCTACGAAGTAAAGGAGATCTCCGCGCTTGACGAAGCGAGGACTGTCTTGGAAAATTTCTCAAACGAGCCGAGTTTCCGGGAAATACAGGAAGCTGCTATAGAATACGCGGAGGTCCATCCGGAAAAAATAGCAAAGTGGCGGAGGGGCGCCAAGACAAAGGCGCTACTGCCGAGATTATCATTCGGGATTGACCAAGACAAAGGCGATTATTATCACAGTGGTGAATGGATCGGCGAAGACGAAGATACCGGCTGGGATATCACATGCACCTGGAACCTTGGCGAACTCATCTGGAATTCCTCACAAACTTTAATCGACGTCCGCTCAAAACTGATGGTGCAGCTAAGAGACGATATCCTGGATGAAGTGACGAGGCTTTATTTTGAAAGAAGGCGTCTTCAGATAGAGCTCCATCGGAATCCACCGGAAAACGTAACTGAGTTTATTGAGAAGGAATTGCGGCTTCAGGAACTAACCGCCGATATAGACGCCATGACAGGCGGGTATTTATCAAGAGAGGTTGCGAAACGAAAAGCGGGTTATCCACAATAGTAGCCGGAGTTTAAACCCCGGCTAGGGTTTTATGGTTTTGGAGGGGTTTTTGTGTCCTTGTGGGCGGAAACGAATTTGGCGATGATATTTTGATATCCCGCGGATATATCCAAAAATTTAACCCCGCACTTATATGTATGAGGTTTGATGTAGGCACAATGACGGACTTCTGCTTTGACCCGCATTATTTCTTTTAAGCCGAAGTGAATCCCCCTTATCTCCAGGTCTATGATCAACCCTTTGGGTAAAAGATATTTGACCATTATCCCCGCGCCCATCGTAGTAAGGTCAAAGATAGTCGCTTCAAAACGGTTGCCCTGGGCAAGGGTAACGCTTTGCTTTGAATCCTTGTCGATCTCCGAAACAATCTTTAGAGTTATATTTATCCTGGGCTCCGATCTGGTTTCCATATCACATCTCCTATTTTTCAGTAAGCGGTCCCTTTTAGTCCTTCTACATATCTTTGCGCGGTGAATGCGGCCTGGGCAGCCTCTCCCGCTGCCACGACTATTTGCTGAAGCGTCTTCTTACGGACATCCCCGCAGGCAAATATCCCCGGCTCTGAAGCCGCCATATCGCCGTCGGTCACGATATAACCTTTCTCGTCGAGTTTTACCATACCCTTTACTAAGGAGCTGTTGGGGGTTATGCCGATAAAGACGAAGGCGCCGTCGCATGAGATCTCTTTTCCCTTCTCACTCTTTAAATTTTTGACTTTCACCCCGCGGACCATTTTATCGCCTTCTATTGACGTTACAACCGAATTCAGGCAAAGTTTTATTTTATTATTTTTCTTAAGGGCCTCCTGTAAGATCTTCGCCGCCCGTAGCCTGTCTCTTCTGTGTATCAAAGTCACTTCACTTGCGAATTTTGTCAGATAAACGGCCTCTTCGACGGCTTTATCGCCTCCGCCTACGACAACGACCTTCTTACCTTTAAATAAAGGCCCGTCGCAGACCCCGCAGTAAGAGAGGCCTCTGCCCTGAAACTTGTCCTCGCCGGGCACCCCGAGATGCCTCCATGTAGCGCCTGTCGCAATAATAAGGGATAGCGCCGTATATTCGCGGGCATCTTCCGAAACAAGGCGGAAGGCCTTTCCCTCTTTTTCATTTTCTATACTTATTGCGGTGACGCTGTCTGTCGTGATTTCAAGGCCTATTTTGCATGCCTGGTTTTTCATCCTCTCCATGAGATCATGGCCTGTTATTCCGTCCGGAAAGCCCGGGTAATTCTCTATTGTCTCCGTAAGCAGGGCCTGGCCTCCGGGAAGGGCCTTTTCTATCAAAAGGGTCTTCATGCGCGCCCTTTGCGCATAAAGGCCTGCCGTCAATCCCGCCGGCCCTCCGCCGATTATAATAATATCGTATATATCTTTTTTCACAGGCTATTTCTCTAATATATTTTTGGATAATCTCTCAGCCGGCCTTACAGGGTACTCTCCGTTAAAACAGGCCGTGCAAAATTCCTTCTTCGGCAATAGCATTGCCTTGAGCATCCCTTCCAGGCTCAGGTACTTCAAGCTATCCAATCCTATAAAGCTTCTTATCTTTTCAATCTCTTTATTTGAGGCGATCAATTCCCTCTTTGTGGGAAAATCGATCCCGTAAAAACACGGGAACTTTATCGGCGGGCAGCTTATGCGCATATGCACTTCTTTAGCGCCCGCATCCCACAGGGTCTTTACCCTGCTCTTGCTGGTAGTGCCCCTGACAATGGAGTCCTCTACAATTACTATGCGCTTTCCTTTAAGCACGTCTTTTATGGGGTTAAGCTTTACTTTAACCTTGAAATCCCTCAGTGGCTGTGAGGGCTGAATAAAGGTCCTTCCTATATAATGGTTTCTTATAATGCCCGTTTCGTAGGGAAGTCCTGACTCTTTGGCAAAACCAAGCGCCGCATAATTGCCGGAATCCGGTATAGGCATAACCAAATCGCCCTTTACCGGGCATTCGCGGGCAAGCTGTTCGCCCAGGCGCTTCCGCGTCATATAGACATTTTTGCCGAAGATGTTGCTGTCGGGCCTCGCAAAATACACGTATTCAAAAATACATAAGGAATGCCCGCGTTTTTGAAAAGGCTTGACGGATTTCACTCCGCTTTTATCTATGAATACGATCTCGCCGGGTTCGATGTCCCTGACATATTTGGCATTTATTAAATCCAGGGCGCAGGTCTCGCTTGCCAAAATATAGGCGCCCTCGAGTCTTCCCAGGCAAAGAGGCCTCCAGCCATGTGGGTCTCTTGCGCCAACCAGTTTATCATCAAGCATCATTACAAGCGAATACGCGCCTTCCAGCTTAGACAATGCCCAGATAATACTGTCTTTATAATCCTTCTTCTCCGACCTGGCCAAAAGATGGACTATTACCTCCGAGTCCATCGTGCTTTGAAAGATAGCGCCTTTCTCTTCCATTGCCCGGTGCAACTCTAAGGCGTTGGTGAGGTTGCCGTTATGGGCAATGGCGATATGTCCTCTTTTATGCTTAGCCAGAAACGGCTGGACATTTGAGGTGTGGCTTGAGCCTGTGGTCGAATAACGGACATGGCCGATAGCCAGGTTCCCGCGCAATGACTTTATGGATTTTTCGTCAAAGACCTCGCGGACAAGGCCTGTGTCTTTATGGTGGGTAACTTCCCTGCCGTTATAGGCGAATATCCCCGCGCTCTCTTCACCTCTATGCTGAAGGGCATAAAGCCCCAGGTAGGTAAGCCTCGCGGCGTCTTTATGGCCTAATACTCCGAATATCCCGCACATCTGATGTCTTCTGTTAAAAGGGGGGCAGACATCTTTTTCCGTAATTATTTTTGCAGAAAAGGTGTCTGTCCCTATTTATAGCTGGCGGGGACGACGGGGTTCGAACCCGCGACCTTCAGATCGACAATCTGACGTTCTGAACCAGCTGAACTACGTCCCCGGTAACTTTTTTTGAAAGAGGAACATTAAAACATTCTAGTGGTGGGCGGTGCAGGGCTCGAACCTGCGAACCTTCTCGGTGTAAACGAGACGCGCTACCAACTGCGCCAACCGCCCCTCTGCAAAAATGGAGTTTTATACTATCACAAAAGGCCGGGTGTGTCAACCTTGCTATTAGCCGGCCAATTTGGCGAATAATCCCATGGAAAAGACCATGACAAAAAGCGCTACCGTCTCAATTATGCCGAGCACCACTATATAGTTTCCGAAGCCTTTGCCCGTCTCCCCCATGGCATCAGCGGCTACCGCGCCGGCCTTGCCCTGCATCATGGCGGAAAGGCCCATCGCTATTCCGCAGAAAACCCCTATGCCCCACATGTAACTGCCCTTTGCGGCGACCTCTGCCATCTTATTCATCACGATCATGCCGTAAATCATCTGGGTCAACGGCGCGCCCACAAAAACCACGAGCATAAAGGCCGCTGCCTTATTCTGGGCAAATGCCTTTTTCCAGGCGCCTATCGCCGCCATTCCCGCAGCCCCGGTGCCCAGGGCCGAGCCCATTGCGGCAAACGCAAATACGGCGCTTACGCCCAAATCCTTAAACTGGACAAGTACTTCCGAACTCATAATAAATCCTCCGTGTTATTATTTTCCTTTTTCGCTGAGAGGGTTATACGCAAAACCGCTCCAATTTATATCAACGTGGCTGCAAAACTCAAGTACATTCAGCCTTACGCCGTGCACAAGGATAGACATGGGGCCGAGGACGATATTTAACGAATGCCCCAGTAAAAGGATTAAAGATGTCACAATGCCTGCCAGGATACTATTATATCCTATATCCATGGCCATTTTGTTAAACGCGTCCGCTACGGCAACGCTTGCAAGCCCTACGGCGAAAAGCCTTATGTAAGAAACGATGTCCGTGAAGCTATTGACAAAATTCATAAGGAGGTTTCCCGCACCCTGTCCCAGGCCTTTAAGAATATTCCTGTTCGGATTAGTAAAAAAGACGACAAAAAACACGCCCGAGATAAACAGCCATTTGCCGAACGACGGAAAAGCGTCTGCCAAAACAAGAAACCTCGCGAGGAAATAAGCGCCCCAGAGTATAAGGACCCATCCGGCCTCAGACAGTGCCTTAACCGAAGGTAGTTTTATAACAGCGCGCCAGAGATGCGCTATACTCAAATGCAGGGCCCCGAGGAAAAAACAAAAGGCCTGCAGGTTCCTGTCGCTGCGGAGCGCCGGGATGAGAGGCCTTACGGACCCGGAAAGCCATTCCTGGCCAAAGAACGTACCTGTCAGAACTCCCCATATCACTGCGCAAAGGCTGAGAAGATAAAAAAGTATAAAAACCGATTTATCGCCGGGTCTTCTGCCCCACTTTCTCTGGGCGAACATTGTCAGCGCGAAAAATATCGCTCCGTATCCGGCGTCTCCTATAAGCATCCCGAAAAATATAGAGAAAAATATCAGAAACCACAGGCTTATATCAAGTTCGCGGTAGCCCGGCACCACTTCTATCAATTTAAAAACCGGACTTATGATGGAGATCCAGCGTGGGTTGCGCACAAGCGTCGGTATTTTGTCGTCTTCGGCCGGCTCTGTTATGAGCACCCCCCACTTTTCCTTTTTTGCCGCCTTAGATAAAGAAGGTACCGCATCATGCGGGATATAACCCGTTATATACATAAGCGTACCGGACTCGCCCATGCCCTTTAACGCCTCCTGAAACTCAAGCTCCTGCCTTAAAGGCTCCAAGGCGCGCAAAAGCCCGGCCCGGTAGCATGTATGTTCACGGATGTCCTGGCGGATAATCTCCATAACGCGGGTATCCTCTTTAAGCCTTTCCTTTAATCTATTAAGGCCTATTTTAGGAAGCTCCAATGGCTCAAACGGGATATCGATCTCTTCACGCGATACAAGAGCGCAGTTTACCGTCCCTTTTGATTTGGATAATGTTTTTATAACTATTCCCGAAGGGAGATTCTTGATATCCTTAGCCGGAATCTGATAAAGCCCGACGTAAATCCCTTTTGATGCCAATTCGTTTATCGTGGCCGGATCAAAATTGCCCCACTCGCTCCACCTGGTTATCATGCCTTTTAAGGTTATTGAATATCCCTCAAGCCGATCAAGCCTTTTCCAGAAATCAAGGATATTCCTGGCGGTGATCTTCCAATTCTGCGGCTCTTTGTCCGTATCAGGGCATGATTTGGTAATGAATTCCGACCTGGACAAAACACCCAGCGCCTGCGTAAGAAGGGATATATCCTCTTTAAGTAAGGTTATATTCCCACCCGAAGGCGCCTTTCGGTGCTCAACATGCAATACGCCTAAAGAGCGCAATTTTTCTATTGCGGAAACTGCGTCCTTGGACTGGGTTATTATAGCCGCCTTTTTC
>JAUWWU010000007.1 GCA_030616695.1 Candidatus Omnitrophota bacterium
CAAGCTCTCTCCACGTTGGGCACGGCAGGAATTATATCATAGGCGACGCCGTTGCGCGCTATAAGATGATGAAAGGTTTTAACGTCCTCACGCCCATGGGCTGGGATGCCTTTGGCCTTCCGGCGGAAAACGCCGCCATAAAGGACAACGTCCACCCGCACGTCTCCACCGAAAGGAATATATCCACCATGAAGAGGCAGTTAGAACAGTGGGGCGTCGGTTATGATTGGAGTAAAGAGGTAAATTCCTCAAGGCCCGGATATTATAAGTGGACGCAGTGGATATTCCTGCAGCTTTTCAAAAAGGGCCTGGCGTATAAGAAAAAGGCATCCGTCAACTGGTGCCCTTCCTGCAACACAGTGCTTGCCAATGAGCAGGTGATAAACGGTGCCTGCGAGAGGTGCGATACAAAGGTCACGCAGAAAGAGCTTGAGCAGTGGTTTTTCAAGATAACGGATTACGCCGAGCGGCTGCTAAATGACCTGGATAAGCTTAAAAATTGGCCTGAGCGCGTTAAGATAATGCAGCGCAACTGGATAGGAAGAAGCGAGGGTGTCCGGATAGATTTTTCCATCGTAGACAGCGGGAAAAAGCTCCCCTGTTTTACGACGCGCGTTGATACGATATACGGCGCTACATATATGGTCCTTGCGCCGGAGTATCCGATGATAGAGGAGCTTCTTGCAGGGGTTAAAAATAAAGATGAGATCATGTCGTTTGTAAAGCGCATCAGGGACGAAAGTGTAGCCAAAAGGGCGGAAGCGGATGTCGAAAAAGAGGGCATATTTTCCGGCAGGTATGTCATAAATCCCATGACTGATGAAAAGATACCGCTGTGGATAGCCAATTATGTCGTTATGGAATACGGGACAGGAGCCGTGATGGCTGTGCCCACTCATGACCAGCGGGACTTTGAATTCGCCAGGAAATATGGCCTGGCGATGAGAGTTGTTATTGACGACCCGAAATCCCCCATTAACGTCTCAGAGATGAAAGAGGCCTATATAGAGGACGGGGTGATGAGAAATTCCCCTCCTTTCGACGGAATGCCGAACAGGGAAGCCATCGATAAGATCGCAGACCATATGGAGTCGAAAAAGATCGGCAAAAGGGCCGTCCATTATAAATTGAGGGACTGGCTGATCTCAAGGCAAAGATACTGGGGCGCGCCCATACCGATAGTATATTGCGGGAAATGCGGCATCCGGCCGGTTCCCGAAAAAGGCCTGCCGGTCATCCTGCCGGAAGACGTTGAATTTTCCGTCGCAGGCGGAAAGCGGCGGGGTGAGTCTCCTTTAAAAGGCGTAAAGAAATTTGTTGAAACCAAATGCCCCAAGTGCGGCAAGGGCGCCCGCCGGGAAATAGATACAATGGATACCTTCGTAGATTCCAGCTGGTATTATTTAAGATACCTTTCGCCGAAGGACAACAGCAAACCCTTCGACAGGAAGGCGACAAACAGGTGGCTTCCGGTCGACCAGTACATAGGGGGGGTGGAGCACGCCATACTGCATCTTTTATATTCGCGGTTTATTACAAAAGTCCTGCACGACCTTAACCTGGTGGATTTTGACGAGCCGTTTGAAAGGCTTTTCACACAGGGCATGATCATAAAAGACGGGGCGAAGATGTCAAAGTCAAAAGGCAACGTTGTCCCGCCGGACGAGCTGATAGAGCGCTACGGCGCGGATACCGTAAGGCTCTACACCCTTTTTATAGGGCCTCCCGAAAAGGATGCCGAGTGGAGCGACAGGGGCAGCGAAGGTGCATACAGGTTTTTAAAGCGGCTTTACCGGCTTGTAAGCGATATGCTTGCGGATAAAGGGAAAAAAGGCGCCGGGAGAAAGGAAGACGAAAGCGATAAGGATCTCAGGCGGATGACGCACGCCACGATTAAAAAAGTGACCGACGACATGGAAAAGGACTTCCATTTCAATACGGCGATAAGCAGCATAATGGAACTGGTCAACGCGATATATCTTAACATCGGCGAAAAGAAAGGGATATCGCAGGCCGTTAAAGACGCGATCAGGACCGCGATAATCCTGCTTTCGCCGTTTGTGCCGCATATATGCGAGGAACTCTGGAGCGGCATAGGCGAAAAGAAAAGCATATTCAGGACAAAGTGGCCTTCTTATAAAGAGGATCTTTTAAAGACAGAAAAGGTCACGATAGTCGCGCAGGTAAACGGAAAGGTGAGAAGCCGCTTTACCGTTTCTGCCGATGCGACAGAGAAAGAGTTAAGAGACATTATATTAAAAGATGCTAGCATCAAGAAGTGGACAGGCGATAAGCCCGCCAGGAAATTCATAGTCGTCCCGAATAAACTCGTAAACATCGTTTTGTAAAATGGCCTTTTTGACAAGGCAGGAAAAATACGTCATCGCCTTTTTGATGCTGGGCGCGATCTGCGGCTTAAGCTACTCCTATTATAAAAAATTCAACCCGCCAATAGACATCCGGTCGAGGGACTCCTTCCGCGGAGACACTGCCATTACCGAAGAATTCGATTCTTTACTGGCCGAGGCACAATCCGTCAATATTAACAAGGCATCCGTAGAGGAGCTGATAAAATTAAAAGGCATCGGCCCTATTTTGGCTCACCGCATAATAAAATACCGCCGGGCCCGCGGCGCCTTCGGGGATAAGGAAGAACTCAAAAATATAAAAGGCATCGGGCCGAAGAAATTCAAAGCCATAAAAGATTACATACTTATAGAATGAAAAGACCGTTTTTCTTTCTGGCTGTATTTTTGATCGTCCTTATTCTCGGCTTCCGTTTTTTTGTAAAAGAAAATACCTTCCGGGCCGGGCACATATCGCATTTTTCCGCTTACGGCGGGAGGCACCTTGCCATTAAAGGGACGGTAACAAGCGACCCTTTCGATCGCTACCTCTATTTCAGGAGGGCGAATACTTTTGTAGTCAAGCCCCTATTGGTGAGGGTCTCAAAAAGATGGTTTCCGGCTTACGGAAGTATTCGGGTTACCTCTTATAGCGAAAGCGACGTAGAATACGGGGACGAGATACTTTTTGAGGCGGCATTAAAAAAGGCCGCCTTCCGGGATTACAAAAACTACCTTGAGAGATTCGGCATATATGCCCTTGCCACTATATCCGAAAAAGACCCCCTTATTATAACGGGCCGGGCAAAAGGCTCTTCTTTTAGAAATTTTGCATATGGCCTGAAAGATGCGCTCAAGCGCAGGATAGAGTGGCTATTCAGGCCCCCGGAGCGCTACTTTCTTACAGCGGTCCTGCTCGGAGAAAGGCAGGACATACCCGAAGAATGGAAAGATGTTTTTATAAAGACGCAGACCATGCACCTCCTTGCCATAAGCGGCCTGCATGTCGGCATGATCGCTTTTATAGCTTTCTTTTTCGTAGGGCTTTTCGGTATCCCGCGGAATCTCAAATGTATCATCACGATCCTTATCCTTGTATTATATGCAGTTATGGTAGGGGCGAGGCCGTCAGTAGTCAGGGCCACCATAATGGGCGCAGTTCTTCTGGGCTCTTATCTGGCAAGGAGGGATGCCGACTTTTACAATTCCCTGGGTTTGGCGGCCGCGGCTATCCTTTTATACAATCCGGATCAGCTATTTGATTACGGGTTTATATTGTCGTTTGTCTCGGTATTTTCCATTATTTATCTGACGCCTCACCTCAACCGCGGATTTCACGCCGAGCGGATTAACAGAAAGACATATTGGGGCGGCACCTTATATTATTTTTCAACTTTGTTTTCCGCTTCATGCGCGGTATGGCTGGGGCTTCTGCCTCTTACGGTAAGTTTTTTTAATATAATCTCGCCTGTCTCGGTAATCGTAAATATATTTGCGATACCCTTGCTTTTTGCCATAATCGGCCTTTCTATTGTCTCCCTGGGGGCTCAGCTGATCGCCCCTTTTTTGGGCGCCGTATTTGCGGAAGCGGGAAAATTTTTCATAGCTATCCTGATATCGTTTTTAAAATTATTTTCAGAGATCCCCTTTGCTTACTTTGAGGCAGAGTCCCAAAACATCCTTCTCATCATTTTATATTATGCAATTTTAATCGGCATAATCGAATATAGCAAGAGGCATTGATTCTCCGCATTTTCCCCATTTCTATTGACAATGGTTAATACCTGTGGTATACTTATTTCAGATTAAGGGGATAAAAAGTATGTTTGATAAAACACATGATAAAAGACGCCATGTGCGCGTTGATTCAACAGTGCCTTTACAGTATAAAAAATTAAAAGAGCTGTCCGAAGGCACTATCGGCGCGATCACAGAGAATGTTAGCGAGGGCGGAGTCAGATTTATGGCAAACGAGTTCCTTCCGCTGGCTAGCAGGCTGGTCGTGGAGATTTTTTTACCTGCCCAGCCCAAACCGATAAAGGCGATTTCAAAAGTCGCCTGGATCAGGAAGGCTTTGTCCGGCGAGCAGTATGTGATAGGAAATCAATTTTTGGACCTTACAAGAGACGACCTGGAGCAGTTGTCCGAATACGTAAAAAAGTTACAGACAGTAACCCTTTGAAGTAAGCCTTTTACCCGCCGCAGCATACTCCTTGACAAAAAATTACCGCTATGATATATTCTATATACTATTTTACCCGTAATCTTACGTAAATTAGGCGAGTGAAGCCATGTCAAGAAGGAAGGTAATCTCAGCCGTCATTATATTGGTTATTCTTTTTGCATTCCCGGCGCCTTCATCCGGCTATTGGGTCTGGACGCCCAGGACAGGCAAGTGGGTAAACCCCAAATATGCCGTTAAAGATACGCCTAAGGAGCAGATGAAATGGGCGATGGGCTTTTACCAATCCGGCAGTGAATACAAGAAGGCCATCTCCGAATTCGGGAAACTTATAGAAAACTACCCGAATTCCATATATAGCCCGTCGGCCCAATACTACATAGGCCGCTCTCACGAGGAGATAGAGGATTATTATCAGGCGTTTCTGGCGTATCAAAAGACGATAGACAAATACCCCTATAGTGAGAAAGTCGATGAGATAATAGAGCGGCAATATAAGATAGGGGGCATTTTTCTGGAGGGCCAGAAGGCCAAGATAATGGGGATGAAGATATTGCCCGCCATGGATAAAGCCGCGGAGATTCTCGCCAAGGTTGTCGAGAACGCACCATACGGCAGATACTCCGATGTGGCACAATTTAAGATAGGAGAGGCCCATAAAAAGCAGGAGTTCTACGAAGATGCCCTTATGGCGTATCAGAAGCTGATAGACGATTATCCGAATAGCCCGCTTGTAGAAGACGCGAAATATCAGATAGCCCTCTGTAGTTATTACGTATCCCGTGACCCTTATTACGACCAGGAATTTACGGATAAGGCCATCGAAGAGTATGAGAAGCTTATAAAAGCGACGGCTGATATAGAATTGAATAAAGAGGCCATGGAGACCCTGGCGCGTCTGCGCGAAAAGAGGGCGAAGAGCGCGTTTGAAACGGCGAAATTTTATGAAAAGACGAAACACTATAAAAGTGCCGTTATCTATTATAAGGAGATCGTCGAAAATTACGGCGATACCTCTATTGCGGCAGAGGCCCGCGAAAGGATTACGGAGCTGGAGGAAAAAATAGGATATGATAGCTAGTATTAAGAGGACGATAAGGAGGTCATTTTTTCTGATTTTCTTGGCCGTTTTTTCGGTTATATTCAGCGGCTGCGCTTATACGACGGGGAGCCTGCTTCCCTCGCATTTAAAGACCATATATGTCGATAATTTTAAAAATAAGATAAATATCGACAGAGAGGTTACGGAGGGCTCGAGATACGCCCTGTACCGGCCGGGCCTTGAAAATGAAGTGACCAGCGAGGTTGTAGACCGCTTCGTCTTTGACGGCAACCTCAGAATAGAAGACAAGAAAAACGCTGATTTGATATTGACGGGCAGCGTTGTAGCGTATAGGCAGGATGCGCTTCGGTATGACAGCAACGACAACGTGGAAGAATACTATGTCAGGATTATAGTGGATATAGAAGCCACGGACACGGCTGATGATAAGGTCCTATGGAAGGAATCAGGTTTCGCAGGAGAGTCGACATATAAGACGACGGGCCGATTTGCCGCATCTGAGGATAGCGCCCGCGAAGAGGCAATAGAGGATCTGGCCAGGCGCATTGTGGAGAGAACCGTTGAATGCTGGTAGGTAAGGCACACTTATGCCTAGAATTTTCCCCCTTTATCTTTTTACAGGAGATGACGCTTATCTAAAGAGAGAAGCGGTAGAGAAATTGAAAAAGGCCTTGCTCGGAAAAGACGGAAGCGAGGCCTTTAACTTTGATGCCTATGATATCGGAAAATGCGATATAAAAGAAGTAACGGATACCTTGAGGAGCGCGCCGTTTACTTCCGGAAAAAGGCTGGTCCTGCTTAAGGGTATCGATAGGGCCGGAGACAGAGAGCGGGAAGCGGTCTTAAAATATGCGAAAAATCCGTCAAAAAATTCCTGTTTAATACTGGAATGCTCTAAAAAAGAACCGGCAGGGTCCTTCCGTAACGAAATAGCCGGATATGCCAGAGAGATATCCTTTACGCTGCCGAGGGGTAACCGCGTGACAAGCTGGATACAAAAAGAGGTCAGGGCCAGAGGCAAGACTGTGCGTTATGACGCGGCATTGTTATTGAAGGAGCTTAAAGAAGACGATATAGACGGCTTGAGGAACGAGATAGAAAAACTGGCGGCTTACACGGGGAAACGCCCCACTATATCGCGGGAAGACGTTAAGGCCCTGGTGGGGACCTCTGCCTCAAGAAGTGTCTTTGAGTTTGTCGATGCCCTGAGCAGGAAAGACGCGAAAGAGGCCCTAGCTATAGCAAAAGAGATGTTCAGGACAAAAAAGGCAATACCGGAGATCCTCGGCATGATAGGATGGCAGTTCAGGCGGATAAAGAAGGCGCAGGAGCTCCTTAAAAGGGGTTCGTCAGGCGAAGACGCGAGCGCACAGTGTAAGGTTCCCGCTTTCTATATGGAAAGGTTTATAAAAGAGATAAAATCTTTCACGGCCGGCGAGATCGAAAAGGATATAGACCATTTACTGGAGGCCGATTACAGCATAAAGAAGGGGAGCGCCAAGCCTCAGGATGCCCTTGAATTGCTCATATTGAAGATTTACGCCGGGAAGGGATAAAGCCGTCTCTTACTTAATCCTGTTTATCCTTTTGGAGAGACGGGATATTTTCCTTGAAGCAGTTTTTTTGCGGATAACGCCCTTTGAAGCTGCTTTCATATATTTAGAGGCAAAGGCTTTAAGATATTTTTGCGCCTCGTCTTTTTTCTTTTCCGAAATGAGGCTTTCCAGCTTTTTTGCCATGGTCTTTAATTCGGACTTGACGGCTTCGTTGCGTTTGTGTTTTTTTGCGTCAGCTCTTAAAGATTTGTAAGCGGCAGCATGAACAGGCAATTTTATTACCTCCGTTTATTGGAATACCGAGGATACCAAAATTTCGTATAGTTGTCAATACATTTCTTTAAACACATGGAAATAAAATTATGACAAGCAAGAGAAGGATGGCGAAATCTACCGCTATCGTAAGCTCGGGGATAATGGCAAGCCGCATACTCGGCTTTATCCGCGATATCCTAATAGCCAATTTCTTCGGGACAAAGATATTCGCCCAGGCCTTTGTCATGGCCTTCACGCTGCCAAACGCCTTGAGGCAGCTGGTGGGGGAAGGAGCCGTCAATACGGTATTGGTGCCGGTCCTTACGGAGTACCGCGCTAAAAAAAGCAAGGCCGAATTTTTTCGTTTCACGAATATCCTTCTTAACCTGTTTTTGGCGGCCCTGTTATGCATCACTATACTCGGGATCCTGGCCGCGCCTCTTTTGATAAGAATAATAGCGCCCGGTTTTATAGTCGATCATGAAAAGTTTTATTTGACGATAGAGCTTACAAAGATCCTTTTTCCGTATATCCTGCTTATAGGGTTAACCGCTTATTGCATCGGCGTCTTGCATACCTTCAATCATTTTGTGGCGCCGGCTTTTGCAAGCGTGGTATGGAACGCCACTATTATATGCGGCATCCTCATTTTTTGGCGCTCTTTTACAGTCTTGCATCTGGTGTTTGCGATCCTGGCCGGCGGGGCTTTACAGCTCTTGCTTCAGGCGTATTCTCTCTCAAGGAGAGGCCCGTTTTTTAATGTCAGGGAAGGATTCCTGCATGAAGGCGCCAAGAAGGTGGGTAAGTTGCTTTTACCGAGGATGTTGGGTGCCGGGGTATACCAGATAAATATCATAGTGGACAGGATTCTCGCTTCCCTACAGTTTATCATAGGCAAAGGCGCCGTCGCCGCGCTATATTACGGCAACCGCCTTTTCCAGCTTCCGTTGGCCCTTTTTGGCATAGCCATAGCTACGGCGGCATTGCCTACAATGTCTTCACTGGTCGTAGAAAAAAATATCGTTAAACTGAAGGAGGCAGTCTCGTTTTCAATAAGGAATATGCTTTTTCTCAGTGTCCCGGCCTCTGTAGGGCTCCTGTTATTATCGAGGCCTATTATAAAGGTTATATTTGAGCGCGGAGAGTTTACTTCATACGCAACCGATATTACCTCTGCCGTCCTTTTTTTCTATGCCATAGGTCTGGTGGCTTACGGAGCGGTTAAGATACTCGTTGTGGCATTCTACTCCATGCAGGATACGCTTACGCCCGTTAAGGTAGCATCCCTCACATTGGTAGTAAATATAGTGCTTAACGTTATCCTTATGGTGCCGCTCAAGGCGGGAGGGCTGGCACTGGCTACTTCCATAGCCGGATTCGTAAATTGCGGTTTACTTTTTGTTATATTGAAGAAGCGGATAGGTCGTTTCGGAGAAAAAGAGATCTTGAATTCTTTTCTGAAGATCATGGCGGCTTCTTTGATAATGGCGTGTATTACTTACGCGCTTACCAGGTTTGTAAGCTGGGACGGCGGGATAAAAGATGCCGTTAATCTTATTTTAATAATCTGCGCAAGCATAGCGGCGTATTTATCTCTCGCTAAGCTTTTGAAGCTTAGGGAGATGGAGGCATTGCTTACATGGATAAGAAGGAAATAAAAAACATACCGGATTTACCGGGCGCGTATCTAATGAAAGGCGCCTCCGGAGGTGTCCTGTATGTGGGAAAGGCAGCGTCGCTTAAGAAAAGGGTATCGTCGTATTTCAGGCGCGGTGCAGGGATTTCTCATCGTATAAAGATGATGCTGGAGCAGGCGAGGGATATATCATTTTTTGTAACCGCTTCCGAAGCCGAAGCCCTGATAGCCGAATCGGCTCTTATTAAAAGATATAGGCCGCGCTATAACGTGGCGCTTAAGGACGATAAGTCATATCCGCATCTGAAGCTTACCGTAAAAGAGAAATTTCCGCGTTTGATCCTTACGCGTAAAAAACGCGACGACGGCTCTTTGTATTACGGCCCCTATACGGATGTAAAACTTTTGCGAAGGGCACTGGGCATCATGAAGAAGATATTCCCGCTGAGGATATGCACCCGCATCCCGAAAAGGCCGTGCCTGCATTATCATATACGTCAATGTTACGGCCCGTGCATCCGCGCTATCGATAGGCGCGCTTACGGTGATATCGTAAAAGAACTCAAATTGTTTTTAAGCGGGAGAAGGGAAAAACTTATAGATGGGTTATCGAAAAAGATGCGGAAAGCAGCGCGCCGGCACGACTATGAAAAGGCAGCCCGCTTGAGGGATAGGATGGTGGCGCTTAGCGTCATTCGTACGCCGGCCGGGCAAGGCGGGCGTTCGGGCGGCAGGCCTTACGATGAGATAATATCGCTTATGCACCTTTTGGGCCTAAAGAGGGCGCCCAGAAGAATAGAGGCGTATGATATCTCGAATATAAGCGGCAAAGAAGCTGTGGGCTCCATGGTGACCTTTGTTGACGGTCGGCCCAGTAAACAGGACTATAGAAAGTTCAGGATCCGCGGCGTGAAAGGGATCGACGATTATAAGATGATGAAAGAGGTAATCAGGCGCAGGTATGAAAGGGTAAAGAAGGAAAGGCTGCCTTGCCCGGACCTCATTATCGTAGACGGCGGAAAAGGCCAGCTTAACGCGGCTTTGTCAGAGCTTAATATCCTGGGATTTGAAAGGATACCGGTAATAGGCATAGCGAAAAGATTCGAACACATATACCTGAAAAAAAGGAAAGAGCCCGTTATTTTTTCAGAGAGGTCTGCGGTGCTGCATCTTATAGAGAGGTTGAGAAACGAGGCGCACAGGTTCGCAATAGCGTACCACCATAAGTTGCGGAGTAAGAAATTAACGGCGTCTCTTTTGGATGGCATAGACGGTGTCGGCGAAAAGAGGAAGAAGGCCCTGCTCAGGAAATTCGGCTCCATCCGGAAGATAAAGGGGACGTTTCACCTTGCTGTAACACCTCACCAATAAAGAAGTTGCAACATGACGTTTTCCGCTTTTCGGAAGCATAAAGTGGAAAACGACCGCTTGTAACTTCTTACAGAATAAGGAGTTAGGACAAAGGGAAACGTCCCCTATTTGGCTGTCCTCTATTTGGCTTGACGGTGGAAGGGGGCGTTGTTATAATAAACTGATATGATCGACGAATTAAAGAAAAGAATCTCAAAATTGGAAGAAAAACTGGACCTGCTTAGGGTATATCTCGGCATAGACGAAAAGGCCGGGAAGATAAAGGCCGTGGAGGCGGAGATATCCAAGCCTGATTTCTGGACGGATTCTAAAAGGGCTGAAAATCTCATCGCCGAACTCAAGTCGGCAAAGTCCGTGAACGAGCCTTATTCCAAGCTTTTTCGGCAATGTAATGATATAAAAGAACTTCTCGGCATCGTGGAGGACGCCGACCACGCCAGTATCGCCGAACTGGCTAAGGACATCGACGCACTCGAAAAAGATATAAACGCAATGGAATTCCGGAGCCTTCTAAATCAAAAAGACGATATATCCAATACTATCCTGAGCATCAATGCCGGCGCCGGAGGGACGGAGTCCTGCGATTGGGTAAGCATGCTTTTCAGGATGTACTCAAAGTGGTCCGAAAAAAAGAGGTTCAAACTATCCGTCATAGACCTTCTGCCCGGCGAAGAAGCGGGCATAAAGAATATCACGGCTATCATAAAAGGAGAATACGCCTACGGGTATTTAAAGGCGGAAAACGGAGTGCACCGCCTTGTGAGGATATCTCCTTTTGACGCGAATAAACGCAGGCACACCTCTTTTGCCTCGGTGGACGTGATACCCGAGATAAGCGACGATATAAATATAAAGATAAACGAATCCGATCTTAGGATAGATACATACCGCTCAAGCGGGGCCGGAGGGCAGCATGTCAATGTCACCGATTCGGCGGTAAGGATAACCCATATACCGACGAACATCATCGTCCAGTGCCAGAACGAAAGATCGCAGCATAAAAATAAGGCAACGGCGATGAAGATATTGAAGGCCCGCCTTTACGAACGCGAGAGAGAAAAAAAGATGCGGGAGCTTGAAAAGCAGTATTCCGAGAAACGCGAGATAGCATGGGGCAGCCAGATAAGGTCTTATGTGATGCACCCGTATTCTATGGTCAAAGACCACAGGACGGCTTTCGAGACCTCAAACACGACGGCAGTCATGGACGGCGGCCTGGACGGCTTCATAGAGGCATACCTGAGAAAAAAGGCAGAAGGGAAATAGCATGTTCGGCATATTCGGGACGGAGAGCCAGAGGATATTAAAGCAATTAAAGCCGATTTTAGATAAGGTAAACTCGCTTGAACCTGAGATAAGCCGGCTTTCGGACGATGGGCTCCGGGCGAAGACAGATGTGTTCAGAAAACACATCCGGGACAAGCTAAAAGCGGGCTCGGCGGAGATAGATTCTCTTGAAAGGAAGCTGAAGGAGGTCGCCTCACAGGAAGAAAAGGAAAAGGTAAAGGAATCGCTGAAGGCGTTAAGGGACAAGGCCTTTGAAGAGACCCTTCCGGAGGTATTTGCCGTCGTAAGAGAGACGGCAAAGAGGCGAATAAACATGAGGCACTTTGATGTCCAGATACTGGGAGGGATAGTCCTCCACAGGGGCATGATAGCCGAAATGGCGACGGGTGAAGGCAAAACCCTTGTCGCGACGCTTCCGATTTATCTTAATGCCCTTGCCGGCTACGGGGTGCATCTGGTTACGGTCAACGATTACCTGGCCCAGAGGGATAGAAATTGGATGGGGCCGGTATACGAATCGCTCGGGCTCACGATAGGCGTGATCCAGCACAACATGGACGACGAGGCGCGAAAAAAGGCCTATGCCTGCGACATAACGTATGGCACGAACAATGAGTTCGGATTCGATTATCTGCGCGATAATATGAAACTGAGGAAAGAAGACATGGTGCAGCGGGAGTTTCATTACGCCATAATCGATGAAGTGGACAGCATATTGATAGACGAATCCAGGACGCCTCTTATCATATCAGGGCCGGTCGAAGAAACATATCACAGGTATGACGAGGTAAGGCCGTTTATAGACAGGTTGTATCAAAGGCAGGAAGCCCTTATAAGGACCTATCTGGATAAACTCGGCGCCTTACTGAAGGACGGCCGGATCGACAGCGAGGAGGCAAGAGAAACCCTTTATATAGTTCACAAGGGCTCTCCGAAGGAAAAAAGGCTTCTCTAGATGGTAGCGGACAACTCCTTTCTCAAAAGAAAGCTGGATGAGGTCATAGGTTGTTTCGAGAGGAAGGGCTTTGAATCGGAAAAGATAAAGCTGCAGTCGGAATTATATTATGTATATGACGAGAAGACGAGGGACGTGACGCTTGCCGCCAAAGGCCAGGACGAGTTTTTGAAGATCTTTCCCGGAGAACTTGAGGTGGAGGATAGCGAGACGCTGCTCGAGGAGATAAGAAATGACGCGGCGCTCGGAGACGAGGAGAAAATGGCAAAAGAGCGCGCCGCAATGGAAAAATATGAGATAAGGATACGCCGCCTGGAAAACGTAAGGCAGTTATTAAAGGCCTATGTCCTTTTCCACATAGACGTGGAATATGTCGTGGCGGAGAGCAAGGTCGTCATAGTCGACGAATTTACCGGCAGGATGATGCCCGGCCGCCG
>JAUWWU010000145.1 GCA_030616695.1 Candidatus Omnitrophota bacterium
ATTCAGATCGCCAAAATCAGGCAGAAGAACCATCTAACCCAAAAAGAGTTAGCCGAATTATTAGATACCACGCAGCAAACGGTTTCCAGGCTTGAGGATAGTCGTGATAGAAGATACACCTTGCAAACGCTGATCAAGCTGGCACATGCGCTTAATAAACGACTCGAAGTCCGGTTTGTCTAATTCTCCGTTGTTTTTTCCCATTTTTATTATTAAGTTGCAAGGGGGTTTTCTTTGAAGTAAAATGGACCTGTTATGGCAAAAGTACGGTACGAAATAGACCCGCACAACAGGCTTATAGTCGATAGGTCCGGAAGGAAAGGCGGGCTCAGAAAATTCCGCAGGATTCTTGACGGCCGGTTCAAGCTTGATCGGAGAAATGAGCTTTCCTACCACATAAAATCTCCGGCAGCCGAAGAAACTATTCCCCACCAACTCAAATTAAGAGGCAGATGGTCCCTGACGGATAAGCATAATCTGCGGCTTACTTTAGATAAACATGACCGCGAGACATTCGGAGATAAGATAACACTTCAGGGCGAGATATTAGACGTA
Source organism: Candidatus Omnitrophota bacterium (assembly GCA_030616695.1). GTDB lineage: Bacteria > Omnitrophota > Gorgyraeia > JAHIPI01 > JAHIPI01 > JAUWWU01. The sequence goes on from JAUWWU010000145.1 coordinate 556, forward strand.
AAGGCGAATTCCCTCCTTTTTGCCGTTACCACAAAGACAAAAGAGAATACACGATCAACATATGTCCTGAATTTCGGCGGCTCATGGAAGGCGGACAAAAATAACCGGCTGTCATTTCATGTAAAAAAAGAAAAAGGCATACACGATATCCTCACCCTTAAGGGCGCCTGGGAGATCAATAAGGACCACCGGATCATATATCGGTACGAAAAAGCATCCCTTATCACAAAAAAGAAGAAGGCCCATACCCTGACATTCAAGGGCCATTGGGACATAAAGAAGAGGCTATGTATATCCTATGCATTGGAGGGGAGCACGGATTCCGTCTTTGACTTCCGGACAAGTGCCGGTATCTTCAAAGAGGGCTATATTAAATATAAGTTAGGTATAAGATTGGCCAATAGAATCAATCCGGTAAGGAGGATTGTCTCCCTATACGGCAGCTGGAAATTAAAGAGGGATACGGGCCTTATTTTTGAAGTTGAATACGAAAATAGGAAGCTGCACGCGATAATCTTCGGCGCGGAGGCCAGGCTTACGCATAAAGACACAGTGTCGTTTAAGCTTAAGAATGACATTGGAAATAAAGACATCGGCGCGACTTTGAAGGTATCCCATAAGATATTGAAAGGGGATGGCCGGGCCTTCCTGCAACTCCTCAAATCAAAGCGAGAAGCCGCTATCTATGCCGGCGCGGCATGGAGATGGTGAATACGCGCCGGTAGGGAAGTAATCGCCAAGGGCTATGAAGCCGCCTCAAAAAGGCTGTCAAGGCTGGTCAGCCGCCTGGGGAAATAGGGGATTATTTATTGTACTCTTCGCCGGCCGCGCCTCCCGGCTCAGGACCGGTAGGCATATCGCCTTTGTCTCCGAGGGTGCCGGCCGGGGCAATAAACAGGTCGTCAGCGTCTTTTTTTAGTTCTGCGGGCGTCTTTATTATTCTTGGACGCTGTTCGGTCTCGCCAACCGGCATTCGCGTCGGTGATTTCATCTCTATTTTAATTTTGGGCGTTTCGTATGTGATGACGGCGGACTTTTTTATCCGGGCACGGTATAGCAGGATACTAATAATAACACACCCTACAATAATCAAAATGGCTGTATACATCAAGCGCGGCATGTTTTTTTTCAATTCGGCCTCCTGTATTTAGCGGCATTATCCATGAATAGCATATACCCAAAGATAGTTATTTGCAAGCAAATTTAAATGCGACAATTCTTCTTGCAAAAAGGCCGCGTAAAAGGTAAAATAAAGCCTGAAATAAAGCCACGGAAACCTTAAAAACAAAGGAGCGGAAAAGATGATGAAGCGTTTGATTTGTTTCGTTGCGATAACATTTATGATAAGTGCCTGCGCGGTAGGCGAAGCCGCCCAATATAAACCGAGAGTAACGGTCTACGGATTTGAAAGCAAGGCGTCAAGCGGTTACTGGCATGATGTCAAATGGGATATCGGCACCGGTATGGGCGAGATGCTGGTCGACGCACTGGTAAATACCGGCAAATTCGAGGTCCTGGAGAGGCTGAATATAACGGATATGACCTTTGAGCAGGACCTGATGACCGCCGGCAGGGTCTCCAAAGAGACAGGCGCCAGGACGGGTAAATTGAAGGGTGCCGAGTATATTGTGCGCGGGACGATAACGGAGTTTGACTATAGAAAATCCGGCGGCGACCTGTCGTTTAATATAAAGGGTTTTAATATAGGCGCAAAGACAAGGTCGGCCCACATAGGAGGCATAATAAGGATTTACGACGCGGTCACGGGAGAGATATACGATTCCAAGAGATTCGAGAAAAAGGTCCCGAGTACAGGCCTGAAATTCGGTTATTCCGGAAGTAATTTAGGGGGCTCGCTGGGCGGATTTAGAAAGACGCCTCTCGGCGAGGCGACCCACCTGGCAATAGCAGACATGGTGGATTTTATATCCTCAAGCGTGCCAAGTGAGCCGAGGGCCCGGAAAGACTTGTGCCCCGGCTGCGGAGAAGAACTGAGCGCAAATACGAAATTCTGCACAAGCTGCGGCATGCAGCTTGCCGGAGTCGCCTGTCCGGAGTGCGGAAAAAAATTAGACTCCGGGACAAAGTTTTGCCCTGATTGCGGTACCAAGGTGAAAAGATAAGGGCGCCGCGTTGATGTTTCCTGATTTAATCATAGCGGGCCTTTTGGCTTTAAAAGAATATATAGCCTTACATGTCATAACCTGCCTTGTGCCGGCCTTCCTTTTGGCCGGGGCAATGGTCAGCTTCATATCC
>JAUWWU010000019.1 GCA_030616695.1 Candidatus Omnitrophota bacterium
CAATGAGCCGGCAGGCGAGACCATCGGTGCATTCAACTGGACGCCTGATGGCTTCTCAGCCGGAGTATATGAGCCAGTAGTATTTGTTGCCCGCACTGCCTCCGGCCTATGCGCCTTTCAGGGAATTACAATAAGCGTTGAGGATGTTATTGATGAGTTGGAATCGGGCGATTCCATACAGGATGCTGTAGATGCCGCTGAGCACGGCGATGTCATTTATGTTGCTAATGGCGAATATTTAGGGGATATATGCGTGAGCAATAGAGATGTGGATATCCTGGGCCAGGGCCCGTTTGGCACTGTTATAAAAGGCAATGTCTTATTCAGTGATTCTGATTCATTGATAGGAGATCTCTCAATACTGTATAACAGCGGAGAATACCTTACATATTCGGATCAGCATTATAACGGCCTTAAACTCCTCTGCGATGCCGGAATCACAGCCGTGAATTCTGAAATCAGCATCGAAAACTGTCTCATCATGCCGGATCCTTATCTATTTGGAAACAGCACATATGGCAAGGGCATACAGATATGGAATCTATATGGCTCTGATAGGATTGACCCTATAATAGAGAATAGCCTCCTCCTTAGCGCGGAGACAGGGATATATCTTTTCTCGCAGGCATTCGGCGGCGCTATTGCCGGAGAGGTCAAAAACAACACGTTAGATAGTAACATAAACGGGATCATCATGAGGATGCATGCCGAAGAACCTGAAATATACAATAACATAATAACACGCTCAGAATGCGCCATACACCTTACATACGATTCACTTATTACGGAACGATTGGGAAAGATAGCAAATAACTGTTTCGGGGCGGACTTATTTGACAATATTAACGATGCCTGGTGCGATGAGTTGCGGGCGGAGCAGCTGGTGTTGCCGGATGCGTCCGGAAATATAGAGAAAGACCCCGAGTACTACGATTCCGAAAACCTGGATTATACCCCGCTTAACCAGGACTGCGAAGACAAGGGCTGTAGATTGGATTAAAGAATAATACGTTTAGATATACAGTTAATCAAACGCCATTATTTCTATGATGGCGTTTTTTATTTGCCTGATCGCGGGAGAAAGTGTATAATAAGCCATATGGATAAGAAGAAGATTGAAAAGGCCGTAAGGACGATACTTGAGGCGATAGGTGAGGACCCCAAAAGAAAAGACCTTCTCGGGACGCCTGAAAGGGTGGCCGAGATGTACGAAGAGATTTTCTCGGGCATAAAGATGGATCCCGAAAAACAGCTTGGGGTCCTCTTTGACAAAGAGCACCATGAGATAGTGCTTCTGAAAGATATCCCGCTTTATAGTGTGTGCGAACACCACCTCATCCCTTTTATAGGAAAGGCGCATGTAGCCTATATACCGAAAGGCAACAGGGTGACAGGCCTGAGTAAACTGGTCCGCGTTGTCGATATCCTCGCAAAGCGGCCGCAGGTGCAGGAGAGGCTGACTACAGAGGTAGCCGACATATTGATGAAGAAGCTCAGGCCGCTGGGGGTCATGGTGGTAATAGAGGCGGAGCATCTATGTATGAGCATGCGGGGCATAAAGAAGCCGGGTATTTTAACGGTAACAAGCGCGGTCAGGGGCATATTCAAGGAAAACCATAAGACGCGCGCAGAGGCCCTGACCCTTATTAAAAAGTAGGTAAAAAACAGCCTGTCTTGGAAAAGGAGGTAGAGGGAAGAGCAAACCAAAACAGGCTGTTTTATTTAAAATAATCCTGCCTGGGAAAAGGAGGTAGAGGGAGAAACCCAAGAAAGATTATTTTGTTGCCCTTATTCAGTTTTTGTAAATAGCCATAATGCCTCGTTGTTTCTTACCAGCTTATCCACCTGCACGCCGCTTTCCTTTAGTTCGGAAAATGCCTCTGCTTCCGGCTTATGCATATTCCGGTGCAGCCACTCATCCTCTAAATCTAAAGAAAGACGGCCCACCACCGTTACCCGCAGGTATATCACCTGCTGCGTGCTCAGTGCATAGGCATTGTTTCCAACCAACATCACCATGATGACAGCTACGAGTGCCAAAACCAGCGCTTTCGCTTTCATTGTCATCATCCCCCTCTCACTTTTGAGGAGGCAGTTCGTTGTGCGGAGCCCGAAAAAAAAGCTTATTCTTTTTTTGGAGTTCGAAAAGAATAAGCTTATTTCAGCTTCGGCAACTGACTACCTTCTCGCTTTTTGCGAATTAGGTTCTCGAGTTTTGCGCCCCATTCTTTCAAATGGTTTGCCTTTTCGGCTCCAAGTTCAGTATTCTATTGTCACTTAAAGTATATCACAAAAAACAGGCAGTGTCAATACAATTTGGTTAAGGTTTCAAATAGGTGGTTTTTGCCATTTTTTGCCATTTTCTGACTTTTTTTCTTGACATCACGGGTTATGAGTGATATAATAAAAAAAGATAAAAATAAAATTTTAAAAGGAGGTGAGAAAATATGAAAAAGTTAGTTGCAATAAGCATTGCAGTATCTTTAGTGTTGGGTATTAGCGTGTTGGCATATGCTGCTGATCCCGCCATTGATCCAATAGAGAAGACAAAGGCTATAAGCATAACACTTACACTCACCGACATATTTGGTATGCAAATATGGTCTGAGGATTATGACCAGGACATTACGGAAGAGAATGCTGTTGCTCATATCTATGCCAGTACAAACCACGATAAAGCATGGTCTATAGAGGCAACTTCGTCTGGTCTTGCTTTGTTAATTGAGTTGCCTTCGATTGCGGTAATGGCATATAGTATGGCGCCAATGATGGAGGGTCCTGGGGGGCCTGATGATCCAGCAGTACCAATACCTGAAGCAGGCGAAGGAACATATAATGCACAAGTCGAAGGCGGGGTACAGCTTTCAGGTGCACCTACGACAATCTATACGTCTGCCGGCACAGAGGGTGTTGTTACGGGTTGCAGGATTGACGGTATGTTTTGGGCTAACCCTGAAGACAGAATAGGAGCGGCGAGTGGCGACTACACGGGTACCGTAATACTGACCATGACCCACTAATAGCCACACGGTCATTTTGCGAAACATCCCGAAAACAGGACATTTTTGATTAAAAAAAGGAGCGAGATAATATCTTGCTCCTTTTTTGTTTAGTTGTTAAGAATAAAAAAGTAAGATTTGTGACATTGACAAATCCTGCTTCGTGTGATATACTTTAAGTGAGGCCATAAAAGGCCATTTTATATTCACGAAAACTAAGATACTTTAAAAAGTTTTTAGAACTAAAAAACTTTAAGAAGTCCTTAGTCGAAGTTGATAAAAAAGGCAAAAAGGGGAAGTAGAAAGGCCAAAAAGGGGGTGAATCAAGATGAAAAAGCTAATCGCAATTACAATCGCAGCTGTAATGCTCTTTGCTTATAGTGTGGCAAGGGCAGATACAGTCACGGGCAATGTCGACATGACCATAAATGTTGACTACGTGTTTGGATTTGACATCACGGGAGGCCAGTCCATAACAGGGACAGTCGTTCCGTTTGACCCGGCAAATCCGGACGGTTATACGAGGACAATCGGCGGAATCGTTGACATACGCGCGCATACTAACCTGGGCCAGCCCTGGCACATGGAAGCGAGTTCCTCGGGTCTGTCCGGTTTAGTGGCGCCACACATAATTCCCACGTCGATAATGATGGTTAACTCATGGCAGGCTCCTGTCGATGGAGACGGGACGTGTGTGGATCCGGCCGTTTCATTGGCGGCTCCGCTCACCCTTTACACACCGAGCACAACAGAGTTATCCGATACGGATGTCCCGTTCGCAATGGGCGTTTCCGTAGATGTCCCGTGGGAACAGGAAACAGATTCGTATCAGGGCGTAATCACCCTGACGATGACAAGCGATTAATCCCGGCTTGGATCATCGGGACTAGAGAGTGTGATGTAAAAAGGACCAAGGGTTAACCTTGCTCCTTTTTACATTTACAGGTAGAAAGAGGGGAATAAAGTTAAAAATAAAAAAGTTAGAATTTTAGCGTTGACAAGACCTATAGATTGTGGTATACTTTAAGTGAGGCCAAAAAGAGGCCATTTTATATTCGGCAAAACTAAGCCATTTTAAAAACTATTTAGTTAGGAGGAGGTGAAAAAGATGAAAAAGCTAATCACAATAGTCGCTGTTTTTTCAGCGGCCATTCTTATGGGCGGCCTGGCATATGCCCAACCGGTAAATGATACAGTTCCTGTTGACTTGACAGTTGGCGGGACGTTCACATTCGGGATAGATGAGAGTAGCGTAATTCTTATTCCCGCTAATGTTGGCCCCGGCGGTGAAACAGGCGGCGGTGTTACCTTAAGGTGCGGAAGCAACTATGATAACCAATGGGCTGTAGACATTAGAGCGACCACACTTTCCAGTGCTACGGCAACGATTCCGTTTTTCGACGTTATTGCTAACAGGATCAGCTATGGGTTCAACACATATCCTTTGCTAGACGGAGGCGGAACTGCCAGTCTCGGGGATTGTCAAGATGAGGTGATATCGCTTAACACAACAGACCTGACAGCCTATACAGCTGACCCTACTGAATACAGTGACACTGAGGTCCTGATGGGTGCGTATTTTACGATCAGAGTTCCTTTTAGCCAGCAAAAAGGCGACTATAGTTCGACTATAACTGCCACTATGTATGAAACAGGACTATAATGCATACATGGTAAAACCGCAGGATAGATAATATAGGACAACAAGGAGATTTGTCCTCAATAAAAGCCCGGCGCTTATTATTGAAATGAGTGCTGGGTTTTTATTCTCATACCTCTTGACAAAAGCCTATCATATGGTAAACTTAACACAAAGGTATAAATTAGGTCTATATAAGCACAATAAATAACAAGGATTCTTTTATTTATGAAAAGAATGAGAAAGACCTCAATCTTTTTAGCAGGGTATTTGTTCGCTTTATTTTCTATATGCCCCGGCTTAGGACATGCCGCAGAGGCCACTAAGACCGCAGCCGCTTCCGTAACCGTAAATCCGGTCTTCAGCATAACGGCGGTTCCGCTAAACCTGAATTTCGGAAATGTAGATGTAGAGTATACACCCGATACGCCGGTAAAAGACTTCCAGGTCAATATCTCAAACAATCATAATAACCCATGGGGAGTGACAATAAAGACCCTTACTCCGTTGACATCAGGGGCCTATACCATACCAAACGAGAATTTCACCTACTGGGGATACGGCGGAACAGGCACGTGGGACCTGGGACCGGGCCATCTTGAGACTGACCCGGTTAACCCTTTTTATACACCCCTCTCCACGGATCGCATGACCGACCCTACCACCCTTACATTACAATTTGTCGTGAACATACCGCTGGGCCAGGCCGCGGGTGTTTATACAACATCTATACTGCTTACAATGAAGGACCAGTCCACGGATGAAGAGATTGAGCAAATTGTATATGCCAGCGTCGGCATACCGCCGGTTTTTTCCATATCGGCAGAGCCGCCGGCTATAAATTTTGGGACAACAAACCCCGGCGCCACAACAGAGACAAAGAACCTCTATCTTAGCTGTTTGACCAATAACGAAAACCCGTGGAATGTGAGCATGAGGGTGGTATCCGAGTTGACGGCAGGGGTTTACACTGTGCCGAACGAAAACTTTCACTGGAGGCAGGAAGGGTCATTAAACGGATCCGGGACATGGTATGCCGGGACAGGGTATCTTGACACGCTTGCTTATAAATTCTATGATTCCGGCCCCGGAGAGGATATAACTATATCTCCGGTAGAGCTCCTTTTAGAATTGGACGTAGCCGTTCCCGCAAATCAGACGAGGGGGACATACACAACTACTTTGATAGTTACGATGTCCGAATAAAATCCGATAAGGGGAATAATGAGATGAAACGCCTTTTCTTTATTTTGATTGTTTCAATAAGCATTGTTGCTTTATATGTTTCACCCACAGATGCCGCTTTTGAATTGACTATTACGCAGCACTCCGAGGGGATACATTTCGGCAATATGGATATGGGCTCTATAAAATATGATATCCCCAAGAATGGCCTGATCGTGAGCTGTCTTACAGACAGCACTGTCGGCTGGACCCTGGACATAGAAGCCCAGGAAGAACTTGCAAGCACAAGCGCTTCGGGCCGGCTCTCTACTATCCCGAACGCGATTTTTAGGTGGTACGTGGAAAGCGCCACCCCGGGCAATACCTCATATACGCCCGAGCAGCGGAATGATTTTCAACTCCGGCGCACTGTCTATACGGGGCTTAACGGCGAGACACAAGCTGACATTACGATGAAGTTTGAATTGGTATTGCCCACGCTCTTTCAGGCGGGGACTTATACCATAGGCGCCGACAGAATCGTCTTTACGCTTACGGAATAATGATATATTCCGGCTTTAAGGAGAGGAGAAGAATGAAAAAAATTTTTATATTATGGGTTATTACAGCGATCTGCCTTATATTTTCCGTTTCCGAATCCCATGGTTTTTCACTGAATGTGAGTCCTCCCAGTTTTAAGACTAGTGTAGAGCCGGGGGGTTCGACCAGTGGTACGATAACCATCCTGAATACAAGCGAGGAAAATATAGCCATTATGGTCTATACGCAGGACTGGCAGTATAAACCCGACGGCAGTAAGACATTCCGCGCCGCAGGCACCACGCCGCTTTCCTGCGCCAAATGGATACGCATTTTTCCGAAAAAATTTCAGATCGAAGCGCATGGAAGGATGGCCGTTCAGTACACAATAAGTGTGCCGGAAGACGCGCGGGGCGGATACTATGCCGTGATATTTTCCGAATCGGTCCCCCTTAGCAAAGAAGGATCGGAAGGAGAAATGACGGTGCGGTTTGCGGGCCGCCTGGGGACGATCGTGTACCTGGATGTAGAAGGGACTGTTATCCGAAAGGCCTCTATCGAGTCTTTATCGGTTAAGCCCCCGCAGTCAAATAAACCGCTTGAGATGGACATATCCTACAAAAATAAGGGGAATGTGTACATCGCCGCTAAAGGGACGTTAAATATTATCGACGAAGAAGGGAATATATTCGGCAGGGAAAAATTCGGCCCAATCAGCACCTTGCCCGGCGATACAAGAGAAACAAAGGTTGAGTGGCTGGGCGGTCTTGAAGAAGGCGATTATTTAGCCGTTATAACACTGGACATTGGCGCTGATGAGCCCATAGTCGAGGAAAGGGAGTTTAGCATTTCCTACGGCGGAGCGCTGAAGAGGCTTTCAGTCGACGTATCCGGGCAAAAGCCCTCGTTCTCCGTAGTCGTAAAGAATACGGGCCATTTAAATATAAGAGTAAGCGGAAGGATCGAAATACTCGGGGAAGGCGGCGAGCCGGTAAAGACTTTGGACCTTAAAAAATCCCTGATCGCGCCCAGAAAAGAAAAGAAGCTGAAAACTGCGCTCAAAGAGAGTTTACCATTAGGGAGGTATACAGCCAGGGCCGTCGTTTCCATCGGTGACGCAGAATTTACCAAAGAGGAGGCATTTTCCATAAAGTGAACCTTCTTAGATGCGCCTGAAGAAAAAGACAGGTTTAGTAATTTTTATTTTGCTCTTCTTCGCTTCTTCGTTGCCGGCTCTTGATGATACCATATTTTCCGATACGGGCCGGCCGGAGAGTACGGAAGAGTTGTCTTCAAAAATCGAGTCGTCTCTCCCTTCTATGTCCCCCGAAGATGCCCTTGAACTTGCCGAAGTCATCCAGCTTATGAGAGAGCTTGAAAGAGAGATATTTCTGACCAACGAGCTTATCGGGATCCGCGAGAAAGCAAAGACGGAAATCCCTGAAGAGCCTGTCGAAGAGGTTATACTGGCAAAGCAGGTTTCCGAAGAGCCGGAAAGAAGCCTGCCGCGGGAGGAGGGAAGCCTGTTGCCGGAACCCGAAGAAGAGAAAAGACCCGGAAGGCGCGTTCCCGGGCCGGAGCCTATCAGGGTTCATAAAAAGAAAGAGCTGGAAAAGGGCCGGAGGAGCGTTACTATAGAAATAGAACAGACGGTTATCGTTCCCGCCGCCGGGCTTAAACGCTTTATGGTCACCGACGGAGATATCCTGCAGGCCTCAAAAATAGAGGCCGATAAGATAGCCGCGACCGGCATGAAATTAGGAGAGACCTTTCTCCACATCTGGGACAGCGAAGGAAGGCGCACCATTAAGGTCAAAGTAATCCAAAAAGGTTACGACATTATCGTCAGGGCGAAAGAGCGGGCCATAGAAGCGGCCAAGATGGATCCTTTTAAAGTAAGGTATTCATTTGACAGGTATCGTTTGAACTCAAGCTCGGTAAACCCTAACAGGTCCTACCATCATACAGAGTGGTATCACCGCCTTGCCATTACCGGTGAAACGCCGTGGGGCAGAACAAATTCGCGCTTTCAGTATGAAGGCCGCGAATACGGCGGGGGAGCAGAAATGGAGCGCGATCTGACGGCATGGGATTTCAACCTGCGCGGCGAAGACATCGAGATATCCATGGGGGACGTAGGCGCGTATTTCTCCGACGTCAGCTTGCCGGGCACAGGTTACCAGGGATTCAGGTTTAAAAATCCGGATGATAAAAATATAAACTATGACGTCGTTTGGGGCGCCCGGGGAGCCAGGTTGTGGGGCTACAAGGTCTTAGACTGGACCGACTCAAACTATTTTTGGGGCGCGCGGGGCAGTGTAAAGCCGAATGATATCGTAGATTTTAATACGACGATGCTCTATTCTCTTGAGGACGAAGAAGACACGGCCGAGTATCTTTATGCCAGCGGAGTCGGATTAAATCTTTTCGATAGAGCGATCAGGATAGAGACCGAGGCCGCGCGCTCCAAAAGCGAAGAAACAGACCTGCATAACCACGCTTACAAAGTAGATGCCGAGCTCAGGTTAAAAGATTACGATTTTTATCTTAACGGCACTTATCGGGATATAGACCCCGCGTTTCTTACAGTTACGGGGACGTCTGTCCCGTATGCGGGAGACCTGGGATATTATTTTGACGCGACATATGAGCCCCTTGATTATCTAAGCCTCTCGGGAGAGTATGATATATACCGCGACAGGCTCAATTTTAACCCGAGAGAGGACGATAGGTATAATTATAATTGGCGCGGCACATTGAATTTTTCTTTCCCCTCCGACATGAAGTTCGGTTATACCGTATGGCGCCAGAACCGGGAGGGGACGAGCAGCCTCACCCGGGCATACGGGCAGTCTTATCAGGTGACACGCAACTTCTCTTTGCCCGAGCCCCTCAATAATCGCGTAATCCTTAGTCTGCGGTATGAGCCGAGGCTGTACAGGAATCTTAGCAGTGTTACCTCCAGCTATAGAGAAAGGACATTCGCGAGCAACATGAGGCTCAATGTCATTAAAAACTTATATTACACCCTCTCGCAGAAGTGGCATTACAGGAGGATGCTTGACTCCGGCGAG
>JAUWWU010000072.1 GCA_030616695.1 Candidatus Omnitrophota bacterium
GTTGACGTTATAGCTTTGCTTTTTGCTTGCAAGTATCCCCGTGAGCTGCGGGAAGAAGGCCTTTCCAGAATAGGGGCGGCGGGATTAAATGATTTTTATAAACAAATCATCACACTCTTTGGAGATGCCATAGAGCCGGAGGCTTTTGAATTACACCTTAAAGAAGTGCGGGAAGAGGTCATCCTCAACAGCGGAGCAGAGCGTACCATAAAACCCGTAGACCATTCCGATAATTCTATAGGCATAAGGTATAAAGACAGGGACGGTAAGATAGTGTGCTATTCCGGCGATACGGACTATTGCGGAAATATAGTCGAGTTAGCGCGAAAAGCAGACTTATTGATCCTTGAATGCTCCTTTCCGGAAGGAAAGAAAGTGAAGGGGCACCTTACGCCTTCTTATGCGGGCAGGATAGCCAGAGAGGCGCAGGCGAAAAGGCTGATTTTGACGCATATTTATCCTGTATGCGACGGCGTTGATATGGCCGGGCAGTGCAAAAAGGAGTTTAAGGGAAAGGTCCGGGTAGCTTCCGATTTAATGAAAATAAAACTTTGAAGGAGGTGTGGGATGTTATTCTTTAGAAAGAAGGCCAAGGCCGGCGTCAAGCCTAAAAAAGCGGCGCGAAAAAAAGGAGCCAAAAAGGCAAGGGTAAAAAAGGTAAAAAAGGCGGCCAAGAAGGCGCCGAAGGCTTTGAAGGGCGGGGAGGTTTTAATGGGCAGGGTATCCCATTATTTCCCCCATGTGAAAGCCGGCGCTATTCTGATTAAGAAAGGGACCGTTGCCCTGGGCGATACGCTTCATATCAAAGGCCACACGACCGACCTTAAGCAAAAGGTCACTTCGCTTCAGATAGACAGAGTCCCCGTAGAAAAGGCCGGAAAAGGGGACGAGATAGGGCTCCTAGTTAAAAAGCGCGTCAGGATAAACGATAAGGTATATAAGGTAAAAATATGACCCTTAAAGAAGAACAGGCAAAGATACAGATAAAACCCAGCGTGACTACGAATTTCAAGATGGCGATGGTCGTGCTTACATTTCTCATAACATGCTTCCATCTCCTTGAAGTGGTTTACTTCCCAGATGTTACTCTCGTTTCAAATGAAATTCTGTTAGGCGTTGTCCTTTTTGCCATAATCTACCTTTGGGTGCAGGAAGTAAAGGACAGGAGAAAAGTCGAGGTTGTAAATATAGAGCTTCTCATCTCACAGGAAGAATTAAAAGAAGCCAATATAGGCGCTATGAAGGCATTGATAACCGGCGAAGAAGCGCGGGACCCTTACATAAGCGGCCATAGCCGGCGCGTAACGGAATATACAATGGCAATAGCAGATAAATTAAACATGAGCGAGGAAGAAAAAAAGCATATGGAATATGCCGGCAACCTGCACGATATAGGTAAAATCGGCATCAGCGACGCCATTTTACACAAAGCGGGAAAATTGGACGAGGACGAATGGAAGATAATAAAAAAGCATCCCGAAGTCGGAGTAGGCATATTGGCGTCTCTTAAGTTTCTGCCCGAAGAAAAGATCTTGATAAGACACCACCATGAGCGCTATGACGGAGCAGGTTATCCCGACGGGCGTAAGGGCGAAAACATACCGCTGGGCTCACGTATATTGGCTGTGGCAGATTCATTTGACGCTATGAATTCTAAGAGGTCATACAGGCCGCCGCTGTCGAAAGAAAAGATAATAAAAGAGCTTGAAACGGCAAAGGGGACCCAGTTTGACCCTAAAATAGTGGATGTATTCCTGGATATAATCAAGCAGGACGACAGCATCTTCGTGAAATGATATAGAGGGTGTATTTTTATGCAGAAAGTGCCTGATAGGGAAGAGAAGAGACACTATATAAGGCTGAATACCGTATTTCCCATTGAATTTCAGTTGGTAAGCAGAGAAGACAGGAACCCCATATCTGAGCTGTATGAGGGGTTTACCAGGGATATCGGCAAGGGCGGCATGGGGATATCCGCCAAGGTCCTTAAGGACAGAGACAGGGAGTTTTTCAATTTCATCCCGCACGAGACTAAGCTCAAGGTGATCATCAACATCCCGCTGGATAAAGAGCCCATAGAATCCTTTGCGACGATCGAATGGATAGAAAAGCAGCCAGGACCTATTATCGATACGTATTTCTTCGGCATATCGTATGATTTCATAAATGAATTGGAATACGAAAAGATCGTATCTTATGCGAACTGGCTGCGCTTAAGGCCCAAATTGGCTATTGCCCTGATAATATTGCTGTCGGCCGCTTTTGTTTTTTCTTTGTCAGCTTTTCTTAAAACACATAGGGAAAAGATCGAAGGCCAGAGGGACTTAGTAAGGACCACCGCTGAGATAGAGCAGGCCAAGGAAACTAAAGCGCAGGCCGAGAAGGCAAAGTCCGATATGGCAATAGAGCTCGAAAGCGCCAAAAAGAAACAGACAACGGTTGAAGCCGCATTTGAAGAGCTTGCGGAAGAGAAAAAGACGTTGGAGGAGATGTCTATGTTGAGCGAACAGGCCGAAGAGGAGCTTCGCCTGGAACTCGATAAGCTGGCAGAGGAAAAGGCGCTATTGGAAGAAAGGATAGAGGGAGAAGCGGCGGAGGTTGAGGAGGAGGCCGGGCGAGAAGCCGAGACCCCTGAAGAGGAGATCGCAGCGAGGATATCGCCGGAGCGCCTGGAAGCCGAGGAGGCAAATTATAATAAATTCAGACAGCTGATCCTGAATGAAAAGATACAAAGCCTCAGTAGTTATGTCTCAAGCCATAGAAGCAGCATCTATCATGCCGCGGCGCTTTTTGCACTGGCGGATCTCAGGTATAAATACGGAGAAGAGGCCCTCGCGGCAGTAAGTTATAATCAGGTAATAGAGCTGTATCCGAAAAGTAGATATGCGTTATATTCAAGCCACAGGTTAGGCCAGTTGCGCATGAAAGACCATTACAGCCGCTATACTCTCAAGGATTTTTACGATACCTATAACCTGCCGGAATTGTTTGATTACCGCGATATCAAGCCGTATATAAGGTGATAAAAACGCAGGTTCTTTATTCACGGAGGACTAAGTGGACATATCCCTGTTTTTCCATAAAAGGCCGCACGAGATAAAAGAAAAGTCTTCGAAGCGTTTTAATAAGTGGTCATTAAAATACGATAAGAGCATCTTACAATTTTTTGTATTCAGGCGCTCGCATGATGTGTTCTTCGAAAACATCGTCCAGGACCATGCCGCGCAGAGGATTTTGGATGTCGGCTGCGGTACGGGCGAATTCGCGGTGAAATTAAAAAAGCACAAGAAGGACGTCCGCGTCTTCGGAATCGACATATCCAGCGATATGATAAATATCGCCAAAGCCAAAGCGAAAGTCAACGCCAATATGGATATCGATTTCAGGGTAGGGGATGTGGACCACATGCCTTACGAAGACAACTATTTCGATTATATCACGTGCGCGCATTCTTTCCACCATTACCCTCATAAGAAAAAGGCTATGCGCGAGATGTTCCGCGTCTTGAGGAATAACGGCAAGGTCATGATAATCGACGGATACAAAGACGGGCTTTTAGGAAAATTTATTTTTGATTTTATTATAAAAAAACACGAGGTCCATGTCCACCACCTGCGCAGCGGCCAGTTTCGCCGCCTGTTGACAAACGTAGGGTTTAAAAACATCGTCCAAACGACATTTAACCCTATTATACCGCTTCTCTTTACAAAGGGAGTCGCTATCAAGGAGGCAATATGGTAGTGTTTATTACGGGCGCGACGGGTTTTATAGGAAGCCATCTTGCGAAACACCTGACCCTGCGCGGAGATAAAGTGAGGTGCCTGGCGCGGAAGTCAAGCGACCTTAGCGCCCTTAACAACTTGAACGCCTCCGTTACGATAGCGGATATTATGGATAAAGATGCCTTAAGGCCGCCCTTAGAAGGCGTTGACGTGGTGTATCATGGCGCGACCCTCGTAGGCGAATGGATTTCCGAAAAGGACGCGCGGGAAGTCAACATAAAAGGCACCATGAACCTTTTGGAGGCAAGCCTGGACGCCGGCGTCAAGAGGTTTGTCCACATAAGCTCTTTAGCCGTTTTAGGCGTAAAGAATCACCGCAATACCCCTGCCGATGCGCCCTACCAGATGACGGGCGATATATATTCCGACAGTAAAATAGAATCGGAGAAAATGGTTATGGATTTTCACCGCAGGCACGGCCTGCCTGTGGTTGTGGTAAGGCCGGGCTTTGTATTCGGCCCACATGACAGGAGATTCCTGCCCAGGATCCTCAAACTTCTTCAGGATAAAAAATTTATGTTTTTGGGAGACGGCAAAAATATAATGAACCTTGTCTATATCGATAACCTCATAGACGCCTTGATCCATGCAGGTTTAAAAGAAGAGGCCATCGGCCAGATATATAATGTGAGAAACAGCGACCAGGTGACGATGAGAGATTTTATTTTTATGATATGCGATATACTCGGTATTGAAAAGCCGCACAGATCAATGCCGCTTCCGCTTGCTAAAGTCCTCGCTTCATTTCTCGAGACAGGCAGTAGGTTGATAAATAAAAAAGAGCCGCCTTTGCTTACGAAGGCGCGCGTTAAGGTTTCGGGATTTAATCTCGATTTCGATATTTCCAAGACCGTCAGGGAACTAGATTATGATTCCAGGGTCAGCATAAGAGAAGGGTTGAAAAAAACGCTTATATCACAGTAATCGGCACGCATAACGGCGCTTATGAACCATATAATGGCTAACATAAAAAGTCGGCGCAGCAGAAGAGTTTTTTTTGACAAGGCTATCCCCGACGGGATTATCGAAGAAATAATAGAGGCAGGGCGTTATGCGCCGAGCGCCCTTAATAAGCAGCCCTGGAAATTCATCGTTATCACAAATAAGGACGTCATAAAAAGGCTCTCCGGTATAGTCAAAGAAAAGACCCTCAAAATCACCAGAGTCCTTCCCATCCTAAAGCTCTTTAAAGCCGCGCTCAGGGACCCGCAGATCATAGGCGCTATGAAAAAGACCTTATCTACCGACGATGATACGGTTTTTTACAAGGTGCCTCTTCTCATATTGATTGCGTCGGATAAAGGAAGAAACCCCTTTGCCTCAAAGGACTGCGCTCTTGCTTCGCAGAATATGATGTTATATGCGCATTCGCTGAGCATAAGCAGCTGCTTTATAGGAAGAGCTGACTTTCTGATGATGAGCAAGGCCGCAAAAGATATTATAGGGTTGCCCCCTCGCCACACAATACAAGCCGCTATTGTATTCGGCTATTCGCCCGAGGGAGACGGCCCGCAATCGACTCCGGAGAGGCGTAGAGATAATATTATAAGCTGGGTGCGCTGATGAAAGAATCATTGGGCCAATACAGGACGCGCGACGGAAAATCGCTTTCACTTAGAAAATGGGGCGGTACCGGCAGCGTGATAATATACCTGCA
>JAUWWU010000093.1 GCA_030616695.1 Candidatus Omnitrophota bacterium
CCTTAAGGCGGAGCCGTCCGAAAGCGGCACAACGGTCTGAACCGACCCCTTGCCAAAGGTCTTTACCCCGATTACCAGGCCCCTATTATTATCCTTAATAGCACCCGCGACTATTTCAGACGCGCTCGCTGAACCGCCGTTTACGATTATGACAAGCGGGTAACTCCTGTAGGAATTTTTGCGATGCGATTTAAATTCCGTTTTCTGGCCGGCGTCTCTGCCTTTTGTCGTCACGATCAGCATGTTTTCGTCAAGAAATTTATCCGCTATACTGACCGCGCTGTTCAGGAGCCCGCCCGGATTATTCCTGAGGTCTATGATAAGGGATTTTATGCCCTCGCCCTCCAGTGTCTTCAGCGCCTTTTCAAGCTCCTTTGCCGTACGATCCTGGAACTCCACAAGCCTTATGTAGCCTATGTCGCCGTCTATCACCCTTGCTTCTTTTACGCTCTCTATTTTTATTATATCCCGCGTAATGATAAAATCGAGCAATTTTTTTTCCTCTTCCCGAAGGATGGTCAGCTCGACCGATGTGCCCGCCTTGCCTCTTAATTTCTTTACGGCTCCCAGGAGGGTTATGTCCCTTGTTGGCTCACCGTCTATCTTCACGATCTTGTCGCCCGCTTTTAAGCCCGCCGCGTGGGCCGGCGTCCCGTCGATAGGAGATATGACGGTCAGGAGGTTATCCCGTATCGATATCTCGATTCCCAGGCCGCCGAACTTTCCCACCGTCTCCACTTTCATCTCGTTGTAGGTATCCGGGTTCATGAATTGGCTATACGGGTCAAGCGTCCTTAACATACCGCCCAGGGCCCCGTAGATCAATTCCTTCGGCTCGATATCATCCACGTAATTGGACCGGATTATAGCTATAGCATCTGAAAAAAGCTGGATCTGGTTATATAATTCCGATCTGTCGGGGCGTTTCTGCTCGGTAGAACAATCGCCCGCCCGCAATGTTAATAATAAGGCAATCGCAAAAACCCATAATAAAAGTTTTCGTAACTTCATCTTTACCCCCGCGTTATTTTAATTTAGACTTTAATATCTCGTTGACCATTTTTGGATTTGCTTTTCCCCGGCTTGCCTTCATAACCTGGCCGACAAGAAAGGTCAGGGCGTTTTTCTTGCCTGACTTATAATCCTTAACGGTCTTTTCATTCTCTTTCAGGACCAGGGCAATCATGCCCTCCAGTTCACCGGCGTCCGATATCTGGGAAAGCCCCTTTTCCCTGACTAATACGTCCGGGGCCTCCCCCTTGTCGATCATGTCGATCAATATGGCTTTGGCTATCTTTGTACTTATAGCGCCTTCATCCAACATCCTGGCCATTTTAGCCAGGTTCGCCGCCGATAGGCGCACCTTGTCTATGGAGATGCCCCTTTCGTTTAAGACGGCGCTTATGTCGCTCATTATCCAATTGGATATAGTTTTAGGGTTATTATATATTTCAACGGCCTTTTCAAAAAAATCCGCCGTCTTTTTTTCCTGAGTTAAAACCGAGGCGTCATATTCCGGGATATGGTATTGCGAAACAAACCTCACCTCCCGGGCCCGGGGCAATTCGGGAATATCAGTTTTTATGCGCTCGGATACTTCCTTATCAATAACAAACGGCGTCAGATCGGGCTCGGGAAAATATCTATAGTCATGGGCCTCTTCTTTGCTCCGCATGGAAGTAGTAAGGCCTTTATCCGCATCCCATAATCGCGTCTCTTGAATAATTTCCGCGCCTTCTTCCAAAATGGCAGATTGCCTTTTGACTTCGTAATCCAGCGCATTTCTCACGCCTTTAAAAGAATTCATATTCTTGAGTTCGGTTTTTATTCCAAGGCCGCTTGCCTCTTTTTTCTTTAAAGAGATATTTGCATCGCACCGCAAGCTGCCTTCCTCCATATTGCAATCGGAGACATCCAGATAGCGCAATAGCGATTTCAGAAAAGTCAAGTATGTATAAGCTTCTTCCGGCGATGATATGTCCGGCTCCGTAACTATCTCTAAAAGCGGCGTCCCGGCCCTATTGTAATCTATGAGGCTATAACCCTCTTTATGGAATAGCTTGCCCGCGTCTTCTTCAAGGTGCACTCTCTTTATCCTGATCTTCTTAACGACTTTTTCTGCCTGTATTTCAAGAAATCCGTTCCGGGCAAGAGGCTTATCGTATTGCGAGATCTGAAAGTTTTTCGGCAGGTCCGGATAGTAATAATTTTTTCTGTCAAATTTCATCCTGTCGGCAATGGTGCAATTTAACGCGAGTGCAACCTTTATTGCGCTCGCCGGGACTTCTCTATTCAAGACCGGCAATGAGCCCGGCAATCCCAGGCACACCGGGCATGCCTGTGTATTGGGGGCATTGCCGAATTCCGTACTACAGGAACAGAATGCCTTGGATTTCGTTGAAAGCTGAAGGTGGGCCTCAAGCCCTATATTGGTTTCATATTTCATAGCGAGGGCCTTCTCTTGTGAAAATCCGTATTGATTTCGAAAGCGTGCGCCGCCTTAATGATGATATCTTCCCTGAACGCCGCCGCAAGTATCTGCAGCCCCACAGGCAGGCCTTTGCCCGTAAAACCGCACGGTATTGAAATAGCCGGTATGCCGGCGAGATTGGCCGGGATAGTATAGACGTCCGACAAATACATGCTCAAGGGATCGCCGGTTCTTTCTCCTATTTTAAAAGCTGCCGTGGGCGACGTAGGTGTTATAATAAAATCGCATCTTTCGTAAGTGCGGTCAAAATCTTCCTTTATTTTGGTGCGCACCTTTGACGCCTTCAGATAATACGCTTCATAATAACCGCTCGAGAGCACATATGTACCGAGCATTAAGCGCCTCTTGGCTTCTTCTCCGAAGCCTTTCGACCTTGTGCTCGAATACATATTGATAATATCTTTCGCGCCGGCAGCCCTATACCCATACTGGACCCCGTCAAAACGGGCAAGGTTTGAGCTGGCCTCTGCAGACGCTATAATGTAATAAGTGCTCAAGGCGTACTTGGTGTGAGGAAGGCTTAATTCCACTATCTCAACGCCGAGTTTTTTAAAAACGTCTATAGCGGACCTGACAGCCTTTTCGACTTCACTATCCAGTCCTTTTACAAAATATTCTTTCGGGACACCGGCCTTCAGGCCCTTTATGTCGGAATTGAGAAATTCGGTATAGTCAGGGACAGGCGTATCTATAGAGGTTGAATCCTGTTCATCATGCCCTGCTATGACGCCTAATAGTAAAGCACAGTCCTCTACGCTTTTCGTTACAGGGCCTATCTGGTCAAGGCTGGATGCAAAAGCTATGAGCCCGTATCGCGAAACGCGGCCGTAAGTCGGCTTTAAGCCGACGACGCCGCAGAGAGATGCGGGCTGCCTGATCGAACCGCCTGTATCCGAGCCGAGAGCCATAATGGCCTCATCCGCCGCAACGGCAGCCGCAGAACCGCCGCTTGACCCGCCGGGTATCCTGTCTAAATCCCATGGATTGCGTGTAGGGCCGTAACAGGATGTCTCACAGGAAGAGCCGAAGGCAAATTCATCCATATTCAATTTGCCTAATAATATCGCCCCTTCGTCTTCCAGTTTTCGGACAACCGTTGCCGCGTATGGCGGCTTGAAACCCTTAAGTATCCTTGAGGAGCAGGTGGTTGGGCGGTTGACCTCGCATAGATTATCTTTAAGCGCAACCGGTATGCCTGCCAGGCGGCCTTTTGCGCCTTCCGCCTTTTTTAAAAGCGCCTTGCGGCCCGCAACATCAATAAACGCCCCGACTTTTTTATCTACATCGGAGATTCTTTGAAGTGTATCGGTAACGATATCCCCGGCCCCTGCCGTGCCGGCATTTATCATTTTTATAAGACCGGCTGCCGTTTGCTGATTTAGCCCCATATCATAATTCCTCTATAATTCTGGGAACCTTAAATAGCCCCGCTTCGCTTGCAGGTGCATTTTTTAAAACAGCTTCTTTCGTTAACGACGGCTTGACGTTATCTTTACGGAATATGTTTTGGATGGAAAGGACGTGGTCTGTCGGCTCAACACCTGAGGTATCGACTTCTTTAAGCTGGTCGATATAGTCTATAATCCGGGCCAACTGACCCGCAAAATAATCGATCTCTTTATCGCTCAGCTTTAACCGCGCAAGTTGAGCGACATGCCGGACTTCATCTTTCTTAATGGGCATTTTCGTCCCCGTTTAATAATAAAATATAATACTAATTAGCCTAAATTACCACATTATTACGAAAAAGTCAATGGATTAACTACTGTAGGCACTTTAGCAGTGTTGAACTTTTGTGTTTGCTTCCGCTTGTCGCTTGCTCCGATTAGGCATCTCCGCTTCGCTGTCCTACCGCGAGCCTAATGCAAGGGTGGGGCTACTTCGTGAAGCGAAGTAGTGAGGGGGTATGGTAATGCCCCCGAGTTATTTTGCCCCCGATTTTTCGTGAAATGAGAGGCGTTAAGAATTTTGTGGAGCGAGTGAATATCAACATTACTTAAGCATGCATGGTGGGGTTATTGAATGGAATTGACAATGCGGGCGAAGTCGGACAGGCTCAACGTCTCTGCCCTGGCACCGGCAGGTATCCCTGCAGCCTTTATGACCTCTTCCAGCCGCTCTTTTGTAAGCCCTTTGTACCCCTGCGAGGAGACGGCGTTAAGCAGGGTCTTTCGCCTCACGGAAAAGGCGGCTGGAAGAGGTCATAAAGGCTGCAGGGATACCTGCCGGTGCCAGGGCAGAGACGTTGAGCCTGTC
>JAUWWU010000110.1 GCA_030616695.1 Candidatus Omnitrophota bacterium
AATTTCGCGTCCACTTCCGTAATCTCGGGGAAATCTTCCTCAGCGATCTTGACATCTATATAGCTGCTTTTTTGGACCTTGTTTAATATGTCGAGGCCGCGGCGCCCCCTGTTCCGCTTAAGCGCATCCTGAGAATCGGCTATCTGCTGCAGCTCTCAGGACAAACCTCGGTATGACCAGCCGGCCGGTGATAAATTTAGCCTGGCATATATCGGCGACCCTTCCGTCAATTATAACGGACGTATCCAATATAACCAGCTCCTCCACCTGATCGCGCCGCTCAAATTTGATATAAGGGATCACTAAGCTGAATTCATCCTTGCCCCTGAGTGCGATTGCCATGCCCAGATAACAAAATATCAGCGTCAGCATGATCTGTATCGATAGGTATATCTCCTGTTTCATCGGTATAAGCTTTATAACGGTCAGGAGAAGCCAGCTCATAAATATGCCGAATACAAGGCCGACCAACCCGGCGGAAAGATTCCTTATCGAGATCTTCCTCATAAATACCTCTCCGAGAATTAGTATAGAGGCCGCAAAAAATCCTACTATAGCCCCTATCACGGGCCAATAAGGCCCCGATGCGATAAAAAAGGAGCCTATATAATAACCAGCTACGACAGTTAATAGTGCAAAAAATATCCTTACGAATAAAATAGTCACTCTAGCCTCACCTCCAATTACCGAGCGCTATATCAAGCGCTTCTTTTAAAAAAGATACCGGAATAAGTTCTATAGGAGCCAGGCGCTCCTTAAAGTTGCTCTTGGGTATCAAGGCGCGTTTAAACCCGAGGCGCGCGCTTTCTTTTAAGCGGGTCTCGATCTGGCTTATGCTCCTTATCTCGCCGCCCAGCCCCACCTCGCCCATTACAACACAATCCGGGTCAAGCGATAGATCGCGATGGTTTGAGGCTACAGTTAGTGCTACGCCCAGATCTATAGCCGGTTCCGCTATCTTTACGCCGCCGGCTATATTGACATATACATCAAACCTGCCGAATTCAAGCCCCACGCGTCGCTCAAGGACCGCAGTAATAAGAGAGATCCTATTGTAATCTACGCCTCTGGCTTCTCTCTTTGGCATAGTAAAATTTGTAGGGCTGACTAATGCCTGTATTTCCACTAAAAGCGGCCTTGTGCCCTCAAGGGTAGGGACGACGGCAAAACCGGAAACACCCTTCGGCCTTTCTTCGATAAAGATACCCGACGGATTGGCGACCCCTTTCAGGCCCCGGCCCGTCATCTCGAATATACCGATCTCGTTTGTCGAGCCGAACCTGTTTTTAACGGCCCTGAGTATGCGAAAGCTCATATGCCTCTCGCCTTCAAAATAAAGCACCGTATCCACCATATGTTCAAGCACTCTCGGGCCGGCTATATTCCCGTCTTTGGTAACATGGCCCACTAAAAACATGGAGATCCCCGATTTCTTGGCCAGAAAAGTAAGTTCCTGGCCGCACAACCTCACCTGGCTAACGCTGCCGGGCGCGGAAGAAAGCTCATTCTTATAGACTACCTGGATAGAGTCCATTATCAAAAAATCGGGTTTTACCTTGTTGATGCAATCCATAATAGAATCTAAATTTGTCTCGCTTACGATAAACAGCTCCTTTGATACGCTGCCAAGCCGGTCAGCCCGCATCTTTGTCTGCTTTACGGATTCCTCTCCGCTCACGTAAAGAACCCTTTTTTCTCTCGCCATGGAATACGATGCCTGAAGCATTAGAGTGGATTTTCCTATGCCGGGGTCTCCTCCGATCAGCACTACTGAGCCGGGGACCACGCCGCCGCCTATGACCCTGTCGAGTTCGGATATACCGATCGAGAAGCGTTCTTCCTCCATCGATCCTATCGCGCTTATCGGCTGCGGCCTTTCCTTTGGAAACGCCACCCGAAAATCGTCCGGGCCTGCCTTTGCAAGCGAAGGGAGGGTATTCACCACTTCCTCTACCAGTGAATTCCACGTATCGCAATCCGGGCACCTGCCGAGCCATCGCGGCGATTGATAGCCGCAACTCTGGCACGTGAACGTTGTCTTTTGCTTTAGTTTAACCATAGTATTAAAACGCTATTCCCCTTTGGGTTTATTCATCAACTTCCAGGGATTTCTTTTTATATCTTCCGTAAATGCTTCCAGGTTATTATATATGCTCTCGTCTGTCAAAAACCTCCCTATCGTGCCCTCGCCCTTTTCGAGCCTCTCCATAACGACCTTAAAGGAATTCAAAAGCTCCTTTACTTCCATAGTCATGCTTTCCGTGGATACCGGGTCTATGCCGGTCAGCACGCTTCCCTCCTCCAGGGTCTTCTCGCTTTCGCCGGGGAATATTTCAAGGTATTTTTCTCCGAGAAGGCCCAGCGTGTTTATCACCGCCCTTGAATCCTCTTCTATTTTAAAATCCTTACTTTTTATCCACGTGGAAAGCTCCACCTTTGTCCGTTGCTCGCTGGTATCGTAATATATTTTTACGTTGTCCACTTCTCCGACTTCAATGCCGGCAAGGCGCACAGGCGCGTTCAGCGCTATGCCGTTTGCGAAATTAAACAGCACTTTAATATGATAGCCCGGCTTTATAAAATGGATATCGCCGATAGAAAATATCATTCCGATAAGGACTATAACGCCTATTAAAATAAACATTCCGACTTTTACCTCAAAAGAAACTGCCTTCATATATTGCCTCCCTTTTTGGACACACTTTCCTTTGCGTTGCTTGAGACCATGTTGCGGAAAGCGTTTCCTTAACGGCTTCAGATGTATTCATATGCTCTTGGTTCAACTGCATTGGTTTTATTATACGTTTACCTTATTATTCCTGTCAGTTATCGGGCCTGTTGCGGCGCCCGTTATAAACTGTTTTACCACCGGGTTCTTCGTATTCTTTATCTCATCGGGTGTCCCCGCCTCCACGATCTTTCCTTCGTAAAGCATGGCAATCCTACCCGCTATTTTATAGGCGCTTACCATATCGTGCGTTACGGCTATCGATGTCACATTCAGTTTTTTCTGTAGTTCAATAATGAGGTCGTTAACGGCATCTCCCATTATGGGGTCGACACCCGTCGTGGGCTCATCGTACATGATGATCTCCGGGTTTAGGCATATCGCCCGCGCCAGACCCACGCGTTTTTTCATGCCTCCTGAAAGCTCTGCCGGTTTTTGGTTCTCTATCCCGGACAAGCCCACATGGCTGAGGCACTCGGTTATTCTCTTGCCTATCTGCGCCTTGCTTAAATTTGTATGTTCATATAGCGCAAAGCCTACGTTCTCGCCTACGGTCAATGAATCGAACAGGGCCGCACCCTGAAAAAGCATCCCGAATTTCATCCGGAAATCGTTAAGATGCTTCTCGTCCAATCTCGTTATATCTATGTCATCAATAATGACCTGGCCCGAATCCGGTTTCATAATACCGATGATATGTTTAAGCAATACGCTCTTTCCGCATCCGGAACGGCCGATTATGGCTATCGTCTCGCCTTTTTGTATATTCAGGTTGACATTGTCTAAAACAACATGGTCTTCAAACGATTTACATAAGTTTATTATCTCTATCATATTTTATACCCTAGAACGCGAAATAGAATAAGGCCGTAAAGAAGCAGTCGGTCGTTATTATCATTATGAAGCTGATAACTACGGCAAGCGTCGTTGACCTGCCCACGCCCTCCGCGCCGCCTTCCGTATTTATGCCCTGGTAGCACGCGACAATCGCTATCACTACCCCGAATGCCACAGACTTTATCAGGCCCGTAAATACGTCTTTAAACACAAGCGGGTCGTAGGTCATCCTCCAATACATGTTTGAGCTTATGCCTAATTTAAAAACGCCTATTATGTATCCGCCGAGTATTCCTACCAGATCGGCATATATGGTAAGCAGCGGTAGCATGATCAAAAGTGCCAGAAATCTCGGTACGACAAGATATTTAACGGGGTTGGTGGCCAATGCCTCGAGGGCGTCTATTTGTTCGGTTACTTTCATCGTCCCCAATTCAGCCGTTATAGAAGCTCCTACCCGGCCGGCTATTACCAGGGCCGTAAGCACCGGCCCGAGTTCCCTCACCACAGACAGTGACACCAGTGAAGCGATATACATC
>JAUWWU010000120.1 GCA_030616695.1 Candidatus Omnitrophota bacterium
CCGACCTCTTGTCAATAGCCTTTATGTGCCTTTCTACCCTCTTGATCCTGAAAAGTAGATCCCTCGAAAGGCTACGGCCCTCTCTCGCCCTTGATCTATCCAGATTGTCCAGGGCCTCGTCCAGCGCCTCTTTTACATTCCTCCATAGCTTTTGGAAGTCTGCCATAGAGTCACTGTAAGTAAGCACTCCGGGAAACGCTATAATATTGTTAAGGTTGATTTCCCCTTTTAATTTCTCGACCTTTTGAAAATTTTTTATTTCCTTCAATAAAAACGAGGCGAGTTTTCTGTCTAAGGCTACTCTTCTTATCCTTTTGCCTCCGTAATCATAGGTTATCGAGAGATTGATCCTGCCCCGCTTTATCCTTTTCTGAAGATACTCGCGGATCCTGTCTTCAAAGACGGCGAGCCCGTTGGGCAGTTTTGAGCTCATGTCGAAAAACTTATTATTGAGGCTTTTTACCTCAACTTTTACGGCGCCGAAATCGCCGCCGGATTCGCCGCAGCCATAACCTGTCATGCTCTTTATCATTATGCCCAAACTCTCTTTTTTAAAGATTGGAGTTTTGCTTCTTTGGTGGGATATATGTCTAAAATTATCTCCTCCGGTTCAAACCAGAGTTTTATCTCTCTTTCCGCTTCCTCTGCGCTGACAGAGGTGTGTATCGCGTTTTCGTAAACGCCTTTCGTAGTAATCCTGCCGTAAGCCCCTCTTATCGAAACCGGGTCAGCCTCCTCGGGATTGGTCGCGCCGCAGATCCCCCTCACCTTCGCGATCGCGCCCGGACCGCAATAGACCATGGCCATCACTTTGCGCTTATGATACTCTCCCATGATATATTTGATAAGTTCCTCGTAAAACGGTTTTTCTTTCATATGGCAGTAATGCTTTTCGGCAAGCTCTCTTGAAACCCGGACGATCTTCGCCGCCACGATATCCAGTTTTGTCTCGGAGAGGCGCGTCAGGATATTCCCCGTAAGAGACTTTTTCAGGCCGTCCGGTTTTATCAATACCAGGCTCTGCTCGTCCTTTTCCGTCATCACAACCTCAATTTATTTAATTAACCCTTTATTATAACAATAAAGGTTATTTTCGTCAATACCTTTATTTACAGCTTCTTGATAAGCCCGTATATCCTCTCCAGGTCTTCAAGCGAATAATACTCTACTTGTATCCTGCCTCTTTTTTTTCCGTGCTGTATCTTGACCTTTGTGCCGAGCGCCCGCTGTAATTCCTCCTCAAAGAACATGACCTTGTGGTCCCTTATTTTTCCGACGGCTATTCTTGAGGCGGGCGATTTTCTCTTTGAGACGATATTTTCCGCCTCTCTTACGGAGAGCCCTTTCCTGAGGATGCGGTTTGCGAGCTTCAAAATCGTGTGCTCGCCCGCCAGGGCCAAGAGGGCGCGCGCATGCCCCATGGTGAGCTCGCCCTGAGAAACCATTTCCTGCACCCTTTTCGGAAGCCCAAGCAGCCTTATAGTGTTAGACACGGTCGGCCTTTCCTTTCCCACGGCTTTTGCTACTTCCTCCTGGCTAAACCCGAATTCATCTATCAGCCTCTGATACGCCTTTGCTTCTTCTATCGGGTTTAACTCCTCTCTCTGGATATTTTCTATCAATGAGACTTCAAGCGCGTCGACGTCACTGACGTCCCTTATGATTACCGGGATCTCCTCCATGCCCAATGCCTTTGCCGCCCTCAGCCGTCTTTCTCCCGCGATGACTTCGTAATCGCCCTCTTTGCCTCTAACGAGGATGGGCTGGAGCACGCCTTTTTCTTTTATCGATGAGATGAGCTCCTCAAGCTTCTTCTGGTCGAAATTTTCCCGCGCCTGAAATGGATTCCGTCTTATGCGCGCAACGCTGACGTAAGAAACTCTTTCTTCTTTCTCTGCGGACAGTTCCGGTATAAGCGCGTTCAGGCCTTTTCCTAAAACTCTTTTTTGCATGATACCTCCTTTTTGAAGACACTTTCCCCGCTATGCCATAACTATGTTTTTGGAAAGCGTCTCCTTATCGGATTTACTTGTATTCATCGGCTGTTGGTTCAACTGCGACAGGATTTTGATAATCTTTTCTAACTTCTTTATTATCAATAGGTTGCGAAACTTTATATCCCAAAATCTCATTTGCCAATTGCTGGTACATCTGCGCGCCGATCGATGCCTTGTCATAAAGAGCAATCGGCTTGCCAAAACTCGGCGCCTCTGTAAGTTTTATATTCCGCGGTATCACTGTCTGATATACCTTGTCCTTAAAATAATTCCTCGCCTCATTGATTACCTCACTCGTCAGTTTTGTCCTGTAGTCTGCCATGGTCATAAGGACTCCTTCGATCTGCAAAGAAGGATTTAAATTCCGGCGCACAAGGTCCAGCGTCTTTGTAAGCTGCCCCAGTCCTTCAAGCGCATAATATTCGCATTGTATGGGAATAATCACAGAATCGCAGACAGTGAGCGCGTTAACGGTAAGCAGCCCCAGTGATGGCGGAGAATCGATAATGATCAAATCGTAAGAATCTCTTGCGGATTCCAGCGCATTTTTGAGTTTGAATTCCCGGCCGATAGCGCCTACCAATTCGACCTCTGCTCCTGTTAAATTCAAATTAGAAGGCACTACGAAAAGATTGTCGATCTCTGTCGTCTTGATGATACCTTGCAGAGAGAGCTTCCCTAATAATACCGGGTAAATAGTGTGCTCTATTGCATTCTTATCTATGCCGGCCCCGCTTGTGGCATTGCCCTGCGGGTCTATATCGACCAGTAATGTCCTTTTTCCGTCGAGAGCAAAAAAGGCGGAGAGGTTGACAGCGGTTGTTGTCTTCCCCACTCCGCCCTTTTGGTTGCAGACAGTGATTATTTTACCCATATAAGATAACTATCTAACTATTTGTAATTCTTAACTTTCCACGTGGAACATGAATTAGCAACTCACAAGAATTATACCTGTATTGCGCGAATATGTCAAGTGGAACGATCAGTTATGTTCTTTTTTTAGAGTGACCTTTACCTTGGCGAGTTTGTGGCCGTTCATGCCGAAAAGGCCTTTGTGCTCTTCGGATAGGATGCGTATGTCAACCTTGTCTTTTGTTACCTTAAGCTTCTTTAAAGCTATAGTTATCGCTTCTTTTGTGGTTTTTCCTTCTACCTCGATACTTCTTACTGCCATCTCCGCTCCTTGATTAGGCAATTAAGCATGCATTATAGCACGTTGTTCGCACATTGTCAAGACTGTATTTGTCAGCCAGTATAATACAAGCCCCGACGGAAAACTATACATGATAAATAGAAAAAGCACCGGCATCATTATCATCATCTGCTGTTGCTGTTTCGCCTGGGGAGAGCTTGTAGCTGAGCCCCTCTGCATAGCGATCTTCTGCTGGAATACCATTGCCCCTGCCATCAATATCGGAAGGATATTAATGCTATTGCCGAGCACAGGCATGGTAAACGGCAGGTGCACGGCATCAGGCATGGACAGGTCTTTTATCCATAGGAATCTCGCGCCCCTTAAATCGAGAGAGCGCATCAATGCCTGATATAAAGCGATAAAAATTGGCATCTGTAAAAGCAACGGCAGGCATCCGCCCATCGGATTTACATTATATTTTTTGTAAAGCTCCATCATTTCTTTATTTAGCTTATGGGGATTATCTTTGTGCTCATTTCGCAGCTTCTCCATATGCGGCTGTAATTCCTGCACCTTTTTCATGGACTCGTGGCTTTTACGCGTTAA
>JAUWWU010000142.1 GCA_030616695.1 Candidatus Omnitrophota bacterium
CGTAAGAAGCAAGAAAAGACAAGAGAGGAAATAAAAGAAAAGAAAAAAGATACGCTTGCAAAAGAGGCAGAAATAGCTTTAGAGAGGTTTAAAGAGGAGTTGGAAGCCGTCGAGAGGTCGTTAGGGCCAGAATAAAAATATTTTATGGAGGGCTAAAGATAGATGAATATAGAACTGCCGGTAGGTAATCTGTTGGGAAGGACTATCGTGAAAAACAGGGCCACGAATCTCGCTATCGGTTGCGGCGTTTTTGTGGTTCTGATGGTCTTAGGCGCTTATATCCGCATACCCCTTTTCTTCACGCCCGTGCCTATAACACTTCAGACATTTTTTGTTTTGCTTTCGGGCGCTATGCTTGGCAGAAGATGGGGCAGTTTAAGCCAGGCAGCCTATTTGTTTCTTGGGGCGTGCGGCCTCCCTGTTTTTCAAGGATACGGCGCCGGTTTATCCCATATTTTTGGGCCTACGGGCGGTTATTTGGCAGGTTTTGTCTTTGCTTCCTACTTAGTGGGCTATTTTTTACGCGGGGATAAAAGCGCAGACATGTTTAAAGTATTAGCCTCAATGGCAGGGGGGCTAATACTGATATACGCTTTCGGCATAACCTGCCTTAAGTTTATTTTGGGCATAGATTTATCCGCCGCTTTCATATTAGGCCTTTACCCCTTTCTTCCCGGCGCTGTCGTAAAGCTTATCGCAGCTTCCTCTATATATATGAGTCTTCGGGGAAGATCCTGACATATTTGTATCCCCCCGACATACCCTACTAAATTACTCATATATAATTTTACAAATATTTAAAAAATACTTGATAAAATCTATAATATATGGTATACTTCATTTTGTTTTTATCCTTACCAAATGGTATGATTATATGTGGCGGAGATAAAAGATGGCGAAGATATACAACAATATAACGGAGACAGTCGGGAAGACGCCGCTTGTAAGGCTGAATAAAATCGGAAACGGCCTGGATGCGGAGATCCTGGCGAAGATAGAGTCGTTTAACCCCTGCGGCAGCATAAAAGACAGGATAGGCCTGTCTATGATAGAGGATGCCGAAAAGCGGGGTTTGATAAAGAAGGGCGCCACCATAGTGGAGCCCACAAGCGGGAATACGGGTATCGGGCTCGCGTTTGTATGCGCCGAAAGGGGTTATAAATTGATATTAACGATGCCCGATACGATGAGCGAGGAAAGGCGCCAGCTCCTTGCGCTTTTCGGGGCAAAGATCATCCTTACGCCCGGCGCGGAAGGGATGAGAGGCGCCGTCAATAAGGCGGAGGAGATAGTCCAAAAGACCCCGAATTCGTTTATGCCGCAGCAATTCAAAAATCCGGCCAATCCTAAGATACACAGAGAGGCTACGGCCGAAGAGATATGGAAAGATACTGACGGAAAGGTCGATATCCTGGTGTCCGGCGTAGGGACCAGCGGGACGCTTACCGGTGTGGGTCAGGTCATCAAAAGAAGGAATAAAAATTTTTATATTGTAGCGGTTGAGCCCGCTGATTCACCTGTCCTGTCAGGCGGAAGCCCCGGCTCCCATAAGATCCAAGGAATAGGGGCGGGATTTATACCCGATGTATTAGAGAAAAACCTCATCGACGAGGTGATAACAGTCCACAATGAAGAGGCAAAGGAATTTACAAAAAGGCTCGCAAGGGAGGAAGGGATACTCGCCGGCATTTCCAGCGGCGCAGCTGTTTATGCCGCCCATAAAATCGCTAAACGAAAAGAGAATAAAGGTAAAAGGATAGTTGCTATACTTCCCGATACGGGAGAGCGCTATCTGACTACAGATCTATTTAAGTAGAGGAGAAGGTCAATATGGCAAAGACGATAAAAGAGATAAACGAGAAGATAAAAAGGGGCGATGTCGTTGTAGTTACCGCTGAGGAGATAATAGATATCGTCGGAAAGAAGGGCCCGAAAGAGGCGGCTAAATATGTGGATGTCGTAACCACGGGAACCTTTGGCCCGATGTGTTCGAGCGGCGCCTATTTTAACATAGGCCATTCAAAGCCCAAGATAAAACTTGGCGCGGGGAAGGTGACATTAAACGATGTCCCCGTATACGCGGGATTTGCCGCCGTGGATTTCTCTCTCGGCGCGACAGCGCTTCCCGAAGACGGCCCCCGCAATAAGGTCTTTCCGGGAGAATTCAGATACGGCGGGGCTCACGTGATAGAGGAGCTGGTAGCGGGAAAAGACGTCCGGATTTCGGCTATCGCGTATGGAACGGATTGCTATCCGAGAAAGAAACTTGAGACGCTTATTAACCTGAAAGATATGAACGAGGCGGTATTGCTTAATCCGAGAAACTGCTATCAGAATTATAATGTCGCGGTCAATCTGTCCAAAAAGACAATATATACATACATGGGGCTCCTGAAGCCGGAGATGGGCAATGCGAATTACTGCAGCGCCGGGCAGTTATCGCCGCTTTTAAACGACCCCTATTATAAAACTATCGGGATCGGTACCAGGATATTTCTCGGCGGAGGCGAAGGTTATATATTCTGGCAGGGGACGCAGCATAATCCCACTGTAAAACGCAGGCCTAACGGAGTGCCTCAGGCGCCGGCCGGGACACTTGGCGTAACGGGGGACCTCAAAAAGATGTCGCCCAGATGGTTAGTCGGCTCCTCCTTCGTCGGTTACGGCGTTACCTTGAGCATCGGAATGGGTATACCGATACCTATCCTTGACGAAGAGATAGTAAAATTTACCGCAGTAAAGGATGAGGACATTTATACCCAGATAGTCGATTATTCTGAGGCCTATCCGAAGGGAAAGCCGGAGACGCTGGGCGAGGTGGATTACAAATCGCTCAAAAGCGGCAGCATAAAAGTGAAAGGCAAAGATGTCCCTACGGCGTCGCTTTCGAGTTACAGCAGGGCTGTGGAGATAGC
>JAUWWU010000038.1 GCA_030616695.1 Candidatus Omnitrophota bacterium
AATCGATACAGAATAACTCCCGCCCAGGTCTTTAATATTTCCGTCAGGCAGAACAGGGGTTATGGTAAGGTCGTTTATTAATTGCTCGGTTGCGGCCCGTGTGTGGTTCATCGCCTCTATGTAATGCATGGCTTTGGTAACATTCATCCTGCATATGGTAAAGGCGCTTATCATCGCTCCCGCGCTGATCCCTAATAGCAGGATGGAAACCACCGCCTCTATCAGCGTAACCCCTGTTTCGTTCTTATGCTTTCGCAGCTTCAACATGAGAAGCGCTCTCCCTGTTTAACAGTATTTCCCATTCCCTGTCCACATTTTCCTGTATTTCGTCTATCGTGCTGTCGGTAAGGTGCCTGAACCTGCCCTGCTGCTCAAGGTATAGTTTTACCGGTTTCTTTGTATTAGGCCTCTTAATAGTATACCTGCTATTTTCGACCTCGTAAACCGGATATATGCATGTCTCAAATGCGAGTTTAGCTACCTTTATGGTCAAATGTGAGGGAAATTTCCAGCCCACGGGACAAGGGGACAATATCTGTATAAATTTAGGCCCTTTTATGGCCCTGGCCTTTTGTAATTTTGCTATAAAGTCTTCCGGAAACGCTATGTTAGCCGTGGCCGTATAGGGTATTTTGTGGGCAAGCATTATTTCCACCATATTCTTCTTGGGGCCTTTTTTGAAGTTTTTTGCCGGGGTTGTCGTAGTCCAGGCTCCGTGAGGCGTCGATGAGCTCCTCTGTATGCCGGTATTCATATAGGCCTCGTTGTCATAGCAGACGTATATGATATCGTCTCCCCTCTCCACCGCTCCTGACAGCGCCTGTATGCCTATATCCATTGTCCCGCCGTCCCCTGCCCACGCAAGCGCCGATACGTCGCTATTTCCTTTGACTTCAAGCGCTGCTTTCACGCCTGAGGTAGTAGATGCCGCTGTTTCAAAGGCGGTGTGAAATAGCGGCACACCGGCAGAGGAATGCGGGAACGGCCCGTCTATTACAGACCAACAGCAGGCGGGTATGATGACTATCGTTTTTCTTCCCAGCGCTTTTAGGGCATACCTAAATGCCAGTGTAGCACCGCAGCCCTGGCAGGCAACGTGCCCCGGCGACATCAGCTCTATTTCGGGAATGCTAAGCTTCCTGACGGCGTTCATATCTTTGCCCCTACCCATGTGATCTCTTTTTTGAAACTTCGTTTTGATATATCTTCTGCGATTCTGACGATCTCGTCTTCCAGCACATCCCTGCCGCCCAGTCCGGCTATAAAGCCGTATATTGCCGGCCGGCGTTTCTCGTTATACAGAGCGGATTTTATTTCCTGAAAAAATATACCTTCGTTTCCGAGGGATATGTTTCTGTCTATGACTCCAACGACCTCTGCTTTGCTCATGGCCTTTTTTAGATCTTCTTTCGGAAAGGGCCTGAATGCCCTTACCCTGAGGAGCCCCACCTTCTTATTTTTTTTCCTGAGGATATCTATGGCGTCTTTTGCTGTCTCGGCCATGGCGCCGGAAGCTACCAAAAGCTGCTTTGCCCCCGTTGTTTTATATTCTTCTATGAGACCATAGTTGCGCCCTGTCATATTGCCGTATTCTTTTCCGACGCTTTTTATTATATCGACGGATTCGACCATTGCCTTCTGTATTTTATAGCGTAGTTCATAGTAGTATTCGGGGCCTGTGAGGCCGCCGAAGGTATGCGGGTCGTTTATGTCAAGTTTGTACTCGGGGTTATAGGGAGGCAAAAACCTGTCCACGAGCTTCTGGTCGGGTATGTCTACGGGCTCTGCCGTGTGCGAGTGGTAGAACGCATCAAGGACCACCATGCCCGGAAGAGAGACCTTCTCGCATATTTTAAATGCCTGTATTATTGTATCAAGTATTTCCTGGTTGTTTTCGCAGTAAAACTGGAGCCATCCTGTATCGCGCTGGGAAAGGCTGTCTGTCTGCTCGCTCCATATATTCCACGGAGGGCCGAGAGACCTGTTTATATTGGCCATTACCACGGGCACCCGCGCGCCGGTAGCCCAGTGTAGCATTTCATGCATCAGCGCCAGGCCCTGGGACGATGTTGCCGTGAATGCCCGCGCGCCTGTGGCTGATGCGCCGATACAGGCCGCCATGGCAGAATGCTCCGACTCCACTTTAATAAATCTTGCCTTTAATTCACCGTCCGCTACCATTTCCGAGAGCTTTTCGACGACCTCTGTCTGCGGAGTGATGGGATAGGCGGCTATTACTTCGACCCGTGCCGATTTTACCCCGAAGGATACAGTGTGATTTCCCGTTATGACCTTTTTCATTTTCTATTTTTTCTCTTCCTCTACCCTAACGGCCTTGACGGGGCATTCCTCGATACATATAGCGCAGCCCTTACAGTAGTCCAGGTCTATATATGGTTTTCCGTCTATGTTTTTTATGGCGACATCGGGGCAGAATTTCCAGCATAACATGCACGAAGTGCATTTATTAAGGTCTATTACCGGCCGTATTGAACGCCATTTTCCGGTTTTGTTATATAGCATGCTTGCCAGCGATATGGCCACCGGCGGCATGTCGCCGGCCTTTTTGAATTTTATCTGCTTTATAGATTTTTTGCCGCTAACGGGCTTTTTCATATGCCTCTTTCGCAGCCTTTACATTCTCTTCGGTCTTTACGGCTACTCCTTCCGCGATGCTTTCTGTTAAGGAATCTATGCCGATCTCGCCCGTAAATTTTGAAAACGCCCCCAAAAGAGACGTGTTGGCTATCGGGGCGCTTTTAGAGCCGAGTTTATGTTTAGAGGCTATAGCTGCAGCGTCGAATGTAAAGACCTTAAATCTTTTGCTGAAGGGAAAGTTGCTTTGCGGTACTTTCGTATTGATTATAATATGGCCCTCTTTTTTCAACCCTTTGGTGACGTCTATATTTTCAAGCAATGTCGGGTCGAGCACTATTACATAATCGGGGGTTTTTATCGGCACCCTTTTTCGTATTTTGGTATCGCTGAGCCTGGTGTATGCCGTGACAGGCGCGCCTCTGCGCTCTACGCCGAAAAAAGGAAACGATTGCACGCTCTTGCCTTCTTTGAAAGCGGCCGCAGCCAGTAATCTGGAAGCTATTACGGCACCCTGCCCCCCTCTTCCGTAGAATATGATCTCTTTCATTCCGCACCGGCCTTTTCCAGTGTGCGTTTATTTATATAATATGCCTTGTCCGGATAATCTCCGCGCCAGTATTTTTCGAATTGCACCCTATACGCCTTTACCTCTTCTTTGGAGCTAACGAGCATCACATTTTCGTCATTTCGCAGGTCGGCGCTTGTTGTCCAGTTATAAGAGCCCGTAATGACGAGGGCGTCGTCTATTATGCAGAACTTGTTGTGCATCAGCCCTTCTCCCTTCTCGAGTTTTACGATGACCCCGTTTTTCTCGAGGAACTTGGCTTTAGAGTAGCGCTCCAGCGCACTTTCTCCGTCGAGAAAAGCCCTCACCTTCACCCCGCGTTTTACGGCTGAGACGAGGGCGCGCGCGAGCTCCCGCGACGTAAAGTAATACATGGCGAGCTCTATCGATTTTTCCGCCCCGTTTATCCTGTCTAATATTACTCTGCCGCATTCGTCCTCGGGAGAAAAGAGGATCTCCATTTCGCTTGCGGAAAGATTGCTTGTGATGAAACAGGAAGCGGAAAAGGCGAATGCGAGAATCACGGTTAATAAAATGGGTCTAAAAGACATATAACCTATATCACCAGAAGTGAGTCAAGCCCCCCGAACTTGCTGGGGGCTGTTTTTGAATTATGCGGGTCGTTACGCCATTCGCCGTCCACTATAAATTTATATTTGTAGATACCCGGCTTTAAGGCAATTCGCTTTTCCCATGTCCCGTCCGGCATTTGCTCAAGACGGTTTATCCTGTTTGCTTCCCAGTTATTAAAATCACCGACTATGTATACATTATTTGCCTCAGGGGCCAGCAATGTAAATGTCTGGGCCTTTAGTTTTGTGCCTATATCCGCCATAAAGCCCTCTGCCTCTTTATAGAAGTCATCCAGGAATAATTTCCTGCTCTCTATTATGACCTCTTCGGCAAGGGACATATAATCCGCGGCGCCCCGCGAATTTTTATCAAGTTTTAAGGCCGGCACGCCCCGTTCAGCGGCTTCCCTGAGAGTGACATTCGCCCTGACGGCAGTATTAAAGATGTTGTCTTTAAAATACCTGTTTATCTCATGAAACATTTTTTTGCCGTATTTTGTGCGTTTGTCATAGACGGTGATCAATCCTTTTACTTTAGGCGCCCTTTGTAGCTTTAATTGGACAAGCTCGACCATATTGATAAGCTTCCCGACCCCCATAAGAGACAGCGAGCAGCACTGGAGCGGCACTATGAGTAGATGCGATGCCCGTATGGCGTTAAACGTAAGGAACCCCAGGCTGGGAGGACAGTCGATTATGATGAAGTCATAACTGGCCGTGAGGCTGTCTATTGCCCTATATACAATCGCGATAGCGTCTTCCTCATTCCTTAATTCCTGCTCTATAGTGCTTAAAAGTATGTGCCCCGCCGCGAGGCTGAGGTTTTCCCATAGATGGAGCGTTATTTCAGAAAGTCTTTTTCGTTTTGTGTCCGTCCTTGTCAGCACGTTATACATCGACCTATCGAGTTGGTCGGTCTTTATGCCGAGCCCGAAAGACGCATGCGCCTGTGGGTCCAGGTCAATAAGAAGAACGTTATAGCCTTTGAGGGCGAGCGAGCCGGCCAGATTTATAGCGGTAGTGGTCTTGCCGCATCCGCCTTTTTGGTTCGCTACGGATATTACCCTCATCTTCGCAACACCTCCTTATGCGATTATGGAGCCGCGCCGCTTTTTACTATTTTTATCTTTTTTATATGGATCAGACTACCCGGCTTGTTTGATGTTGTCTGCGTCCCGAATTCAAATCCTATATGGTTTATCTTTTTTGGGTTATATGCCCCCTCAAAACCTCCGAAAGGGACGGATGTAAATTGCCAATCCGTGCCCATGTTTTTGTTGAATATGACGTTATAGGCCTGCGGCATATACGAGTTGTTTGTACTGTCCCTTAAGATCAATTTAAGGCTTTCGTTGCCCTCCCCCCCTTTTACGAAGAAATCCAGGGTTGTATTGGAGAAATCCATCGGCTCCGGAAAGTCTATGCCCGCGCTGGCCCAGCCGGTCGCCCCGTCGTTAAAAAGGTAAAGCCCGTCTTCAACCATCCTGCTCTTGCTTATGGCCGCCCCGTAAAATCCGAGTTTTTTTATGATATAGCTGTTTAAATATCCGTCCGAGATCAAAGGCGTGAATTTCGGCGGCTCGTCCGCGCCATTTTCTGCGGGAATGTTTTTTTCAGGAGAAACAGCAGCGGTTCTGCCGGCCATGTTGTCTAAAAATTCCACTTTGATATTTACCTTTCCCCTGTATGCGATATTTACGAGAAGGAGCATGACCGCCAGAAAGGCTATCAGCCACGGGGCAAGCTGTATAAACCTGCCCTGCGAATGTTTGCGGACATGTTTATGCACAGCTTCTTTACCCTGTTTCTTGATGACATGTTCGCTGGCATTTGCGGGATTGAAAATATATGTGTTGGCGAGTTTTTCCTTTACATTGGAGTCAAAATCTTCGTCTATCGTGCGATCGGAAAGGTCTTCCCTCTTTTCTCGTTTATCTGCAACCCTTTTCTTATTATAGTTCAAGAGTTCCAGTATCTTGCTCAATACATCTCCTCTTTTGCTAAAATTATACCATAAATACTACTGTAATACAATATAATAGGGGCTATTTTATAAGCAAGAGCGGGTCAAGATACTTGGTATTACTTCTTATTTCGAAATGGAGGTGCGGTTTGATCCTTTTATATTTTGCGTTGCCTGTTTTTCCCACATATCCTATTACAGAGCCCTGTCTGACCCTTTCGTTATTCTTTACGCGGCATTCGGCCAGGTGTCCGTATAAGGTGCTGTATTCTCCGCCATGTCTGATTACTATATATTTGCCCATCCCGTCCTTTTGAAACTTTACTTCCGCCCTTCCGCCCCTGGAAGCTATTACTTCACTGCGTAAAGGCGCATAGATGTCGAGCCCTTTATGGAGCCTCCCTCCCCTTCTTGGGGCTCCGAAATGGCCGTCTCCGTAGGCATCGTTGCGTATAGGGGTGTCGCCGGCATAGCGTATAGGCGGGATAAAGGATCTTCGGTCGCGGTAATATGCCCAGTCCATTACCGGCGCAAGAGGTATAAGGAGTGTTAATGTTATACCCACTAATAGTGCTTTATTCATGTAGCATACTTAAATTCCAATACACAAATTACAAAACACAAAATACAAACAAGCTACAAATCACAAATTACAATCAACGGCCCTTGTTTGTAATTTGGAACTTGTAATTTGTAATCTGTTTGTAACTTGTAGCTTGTAATTTGTTTGTAATTTGTTGCTTGTAATTTGTGATTTATTATCTTGCCGAATATTTTCTCGAGAGGGTAAAAACAAAAAGGCCTATCATAAACGCCCCTATAAAAGCTTCGGAGCCCGCGAGAAGCCTGTAACCGATATTTGCTTTCGGGATGAGATCGCCGTAACCGAGTGTCGTAAATGTGACGATACTATAGTAGATATAATCCCAGAAAGAATGGGCTTTGACGGCGGAATAAGTCGATGTGATAGAATTTAACGAATGGTATATGATAGAGTAGATGAATATGATGGCTGCGGAAGACAGTATAACGCGGTTTGGTTTTTCACCATAGCCGCTCAAGAGCCCCATGAGGGCCATGGGTAAATAGGCCGGATTTTTGTTTTTTCTCAGCCATAGTTTTTCCATGGTCTTTTCTTTGAAAGATGCCCAGCTGGCCTCTCTGCCCCGTCCGCTCTCGATAAAATACTGTTTTAGCGTGCGGTAGGATTCTTCGGCCGATAATACTCCGCTTTCGTCTATCTTTTCCTGAGACAGGGGGCCATATCCCTTTTTCGCGAAGTTTTGCTTTGTAAGCGA
Organism: Candidatus Omnitrophota bacterium; assembly: GCA_030616695.1. GTDB lineage: Bacteria > Omnitrophota > Gorgyraeia > JAHIPI01 > JAHIPI01 > JAUWWU01. Next base: position 6,997 of record JAUWWU010000038.1, read on the forward strand.
TTTGACGCCTTTTAACTCAGTATGCCATAGCCTTACCAGGTGCATCCGGCACTTCCAGAGGTCGGCTTCGGTGATGTCGGCTTCTGTGATATTGGCGCGGGATAGGTCGGCGTGCCACAACCTCGCTTTTTTCAGGACCGCGCGCGTGAGATCGCTATTTTCGAGGTTTACGCTTGTTAGGTCGCAATCTTCCAGGTTGCAGCCTATCAGGTTTGCGCCGCTAAGGTCCGAATAGGAAAAATTTGTGTCTTTAAAATCGGCCTGGGTGAGGTCAGAGTTTTTTAGGTCCGTTCTTATCAGTTCGGAATTGCGCAGGACAATTTTGCGCAGGATAAATCTTTCTCCGCTTCCGCCTTCATTGAGAAATTTCCGCAGGCTTTCCACATACCGTATTTTGTCGGCGGTGTGTTCCCAGCAGAATGCGGACAGGCTTACTGCCTTGTTTTTACATGATGGGTTTTTGCAGGGGAGCTCTTGATCGACGAGGCTTATTTTTGTGTTTTGCGGCAGACCGTTATGCATTCAAATTTTAATATGCGGATATTTTTGGCCGAGCTCATTGACCATTTTGTCGCACAGTTCAAGCAGGAAGCGGTTTTTCTCATTCTTATCGATGTCCAAAATTTTTATCCCCGCGGTGGTGTCATTGCCTTTTGTGTTTGCCCAGACCACCTCTCCTTTTATGGAAAAGGCCGGGAGTTCCTGCAAGGTGATCTCTATGTGGAGCAGCGTCCCTTTTTCTACGGGTTCCTTAAACCTTAAGCATAGACCCTCAGGGCTTATATTACTACTCCTGGCCGTTTCCAATCCCTCGCCTTTGGAGCCCGCCAACCTATATTTTACCTCTGTTTCAAAAGGCAAGCGGATATACCTTCTTTTTTCTA
>JAUWWU010000161.1 GCA_030616695.1 Candidatus Omnitrophota bacterium
CAGGGGGTTCATAAGGCAGCAATCGCGCGTATTGACGGGCGAGATCTCGTTTGCCCAGATGGCGATATTGCATCTCCTTCAGGAGCGCAAGATCTGCAAGATGAAGGATATCGCTAAGATGTTTTCCATCACCACCAGCGCCGCGACTGGCATAGTGGACAGGATGGTGCGCTCAGGCCTGTTAAAGAGGAGCGCGGACCCTCATGACCGGAGGGTCATAAACGTCAAGGCCACCGCCAAAGGAAAAAAGATAATAAACAGCTTTTTGAGGGCAAGGGAAAAGGCCATGGTCAATATCTTCCGGAATTTCAGCGCCAAGGAAAGAGAAGCATACCTTAATACGGTTAAGAAGATATGCGCTATATTAACAAGGAAAAAAGAATGAAAAAATATATTTTCGCGCTTATATGCGCCCTTTTTATATCCCTTTCCTGCAATAATTCGCCCGCAGAAGACACAGAGGAGGGCGAAGTCCTGCATCTCAGGCTTCAGGATGCTCTGGACATAGCCGTCCTTAATAATTTCGAAATTCAGCTTGCGCAATATGACAGGGACATAAAGGGCACCGACATAGATGACGCGCTTTCTATCTATGACACTGTATTAAAGCTGGAAGGCGAATATACGCATGATGAGCTGGAAAAGACCTCAACGCTTGCAGGCAGGGTATCCGAAGATTATGAGGCCGGCTTAAATATTTCAAAAAAGCTGAAAACAGGCACAGATATAGGCATAGACTATAATTTTTTGAGGCAAAGGACAGATTCCGCCTATACCCAGATAAACCCTTCTGAGGAATCTTACATTAAATTCGCTTTTACCCAGCCGCTCTTGAAAAACATATTCGGCATGAACGACTGGGGAGACGTAAAGATTACAAAGATCGAAGTGGATAACTTTGACAGCGAAACGCTGGACAGGATCGAGGAGGCCCTTGCCGATGTGGAAGTAAGCTATTGGGAGCTTCTGCTGGTAGAGGAGATGGTTGGCATACGCGAGGACGCGCGCGATGAGGCAAAGGCATTTTATGATGTCGTGGAAAACAAAGAAGAAATAGGGTCCGCAGAGCTTACCGACTTATATGCGGCAAAGTCAAATCTAAAGATCAGGGAAGCCGAATTGCTGCTTGGGGAATCCAATTTAAAAACGGCCGAAAACAAGCTGAAATTATTGATCAATAATAGGGAGGAGCCGTCCTCTGTGCATATATCGCCTGTGGACGAGGTAGATATCGCGGATAAGGATATACATCTGATCCCCGCCCTTAAGGCCGCCTTCGAGAACCGCAGGGATTATAAGCGCACGATGAACGACATAGAGGCAAAGGATATCAAGCTGAAGATGAAAAAGAACGAGCGCTGGCCGCAATTAGACCTTGAGGGGTCGTTCAAGATGAACGGCGTGAGGAGGAGCCTCGCGGCAAGCATCGAAGATACACTTAACGAGACCAATACGGAGTATTTTGCGGGAGTGACATTTTCTTTTCCGTTGGAGGGGAGAGAGGCAAAAAGCGCATACAATAAGGCGAAGTTTGAAAAGGCAAAGGCGCTGGTCGAGCTGAAGAAGATAGAAAAGACGATAGTCTTAGACGTTGAAAGCAAGGTCAAGGCGGTGAATGTGCACCGGCAGAGGGTCAGGGAGCTTTTTGAAGCGGCTGAATTCGAAAAATATAAGATGGAGGAAGAGGCGAAGAAATACAGATACGGAAGGTCAAGCGCCGACAGCGTGACGCGCTTTCAGCAGGATTACCTGAATGCGGAGGTATCCCTGCGGCTGGCGATGCGTGATTATATAAAGGCGCTGATAGAGCTTTACCTTGACCAAAACCTGTATTTGGCCGAGAGAAATTTAATGTAGAGGGTACAATGAATCTAGCGAAATTTTCTGTTAAAAATTCATTATTTATAAATTTCCTGTCAATTTTACTTCTCGTGCTGGGAATAGTGGCCGCATTCGTTATCAGGAAAGAGGCGTTTCCCAATGTGCGCTTCGATTATGCCACGGTCCAGACTGTTTATCCCGGAGCGTCGAGTGAAGACGTCGAAAAGTACGTCACCACTCCGCTTGAAAAAGAGATACGGGACATAAGCGGGGTTGAGGAGATCACATCCGGTTCCAGGGAAAACCTTTCATCCATTAGCGTAAAAATCGACTCGGACGCAGATAAAGATAAAGCCCTCAATGATATTCAAAAAGCGGTAGACAGGGTGAATGATTTGCCGATTGAAGTAAAAGATGATCCCCTGGTAACTGACATTAACGCCGAAGAGTACCCTATAATAGAATATTGCATGGCAGGCCTTCCGGAAAGAGAGCTTCAGCGCTATGCCGAGGCCCTCGAGGATAGATTAAGAGATGTGTCCGGCGTAGCGCGCATAGCTAGAAAGGGGTGGCGCGATACCGAAGTATGGGTGGAAGTGGACCCTGAAAAAATGAAGGAGTTTTATGTTTCCTATAAAGAGATTATAGATGCGCTGAAGAGAAGAAATGTCAGCATGCCAAGCGGTAAATTTTCTATTGAAAATAAAGAAATACATGTGCGCACCACGG
>JAUWWU010000138.1 GCA_030616695.1 Candidatus Omnitrophota bacterium
CAAGAGACAGATGCTCGATATAAAAAGGGACGTTTGACCTTAAATTGCTCTTATCGTAATAGGAGGTATTGTGATAATCATCGAACCAGTTAAAATTTGCCGGAAGGAGATTTCTCGCCTTTGCAATATCATAAAGTTCGGCATCCGGAAATATCTGGGTTATGGCTAAAGTAGCATCGTCCAATGAATCCGATACGTCTTCCACAAACCGCACTGTTTCTTCGGCATCCTTTTCTCTTTCGTCAGGCAGGCTTATCATGGTATAGACAAATGACTTCATTCCAAGCTCATGTATTTTTTTCACGCTCCTCAATACATCCTCTACTTTAATGTTCTTTTTTATGGCCTGGAGTACATGCGGAGAAGCTGATTCAAGCGCTATATCCGCGGCGACACAACCCGCCCTTTTCATAAGCTCGAACATCTCCGGCAATACGTCTGCCCTGCTGTAACAGCGCCATTTAATATTGAGATTTCTCCGGATTATGCCCTCGCATAAAGAAACAAGGTGCTTCTGGCTTGCAGTCAAAGTGGGGTCGGAAAAAGTCAGGTTTCTGACGCCTGTTATCTTAATCATCTGTTCAATTTCATCCAAAATACTTTCAACATTTCTGAACCGGATCCTCTTTGTAGAAAGCGAACAGAATACACAGCGGCCGGGGCATCCCCGCCCTGTCATCACCATAAAACTCTGACTGGCCGGAAATCTTCTCATTGTCGATATAAAACTATAATCTCCTTTTACCTTGGAAAAATCACTAATATTATAATGCAGTTTGTCAAGGTCCAGTTCCGGCGGCCTGTCAGGGTTTGAAACTATCTTACCGTCTTTTCGGTACGTTACGCCTAAAATACCGTCCATTGAACTATTGCTATAGAGGGCATTACAGAATTCGGCTAAAGTAATCTCGCCCTCTCCCCTGACTACAAAATCAACCTCTTTTAAGTGTTTGAGCGTCTCAGCCGCTAATGAGGAAAAATGGCGGCCGCCTACAACAATCCTGCATCCCGGCAGCCTTGATTTAATCTCCCTTATCGCACTGTATGTCTGAAAGCGGTTATAAGTATAACCCGTAATACCGATGAGTTCGGCTTTATTTGCCTCAAGGTAATCCAGTAAATGGCTTATTTTCCAGCGAAGCACGCTGCAATCAAGAACTTCCGAGTCCAGTCCATTCTTTGCGAGATAGCCGTGTAGATACATGAGGCTAAAAGGATAGGCTGCTCTTTTTTCATTTGTCGGTGTGCAAATTAAATGTATCTTCTTCTTCATCCTAATATCTCCCGAAACTATTATTCTCTATTTTAAAAATTCTCTGACTTTTTCTATAACGTAATTCTGCTCTTTTATCCCTAATTCAGGGAAAAGAGGCAGTGCCAATGTTTCAAGCGCGGCCGTTTCGGCTTCCGGAAGATCCCCGTCCCTGTGCCCCAACCCCTTATAGCATTCCTGCAGATGCAAAGGGACCGGGTAATAGACACGCGATTCTATGCCGTTTTCGTTTAAGAGGCCTAAAAGCTTGTCTCGCTCGGCCTGTTTTACCCTTATGATATACAAATGGTAAACATGCTTTCCGCCGTCCTGGACCCTGGGAGTCGCCGCAATGCCCTTAAGGGTCGAATCATATCTCCCGGCCAGCTTTATGCGTTTTTCGGTCCATGCGTCAAGTTTTCTCAATTTAATAGACAGGATGGCTGCCTGTATATTATCCAATCTGCTGTTAAAGCCTATTACAGTATGGCGATACTTAGATACGCTCCCGTGGACCCTCAATAACCTTAGCTCTTCGGCAATATGTTTATTGCCCGTAAGAACCATGCCGGCATCCCCAAATGCGCCGAGATTTTTGCTCGGAAAGAAGCTAAGGCATCCGGCATCTCCGAAAGAGCCTATTTTACGGCCCTTGTAGGTCGCGCCTATCGCCTGCGCTGCATCCTCTATCACCTTAAGCTTATATTGCTTCGCAATTTTTGATATGTCGTCCATATCGCACGGATTGCCGTAAAGATGGACGGCTATGATGGCCTTTGCGCGGGGCGTAACCGCCTTTTTTATCTTAGCGGGATCTATATTATATGTGCGGGGGTCTATATCTACAAAAACCGGTTTAGCGCCCACCCGCGATATGGCTTCAGCCGTAGCCATGAAAGTAAATGGCGTCGTTATGACTTCATCGCCGTCTTTTATACCCAAAGCCGTAAGCGAAAGGATAAGCGCATCGGTTCCGGAGGCAACGCCTACGGCATATTTAACGCCGCAGTAATTCGCCATATCCCGCTCAAAGTCCCGGGTCTCTTTGCCAAGCACGAACCTGCTGGCCTGCGCGATTTCTTTAATGGCATTATCTATGTCGTCTTTCAGCTGTCGATACTGAAAGCCCAAATCCATAATCGGGATTTTCATATTATTCTCCTATAAAATTTTTAGGCATTACTAAGGGCTATACTTCTATGTTTATTGAGGCGCCTTTGTATATATCCCTTTTTCTCTAAAGCGGAAAGTCTATCGAGGATAACTTTATAGGAATTTATACCGCATGCTTCCTGTATCTCCCGTATATAAGGACTCTTATTGTTTTCTCTTATATACTTTTTGATACAGGTATATACAGCAAGTTGTTTTTGTGTAAGACGATATTCTTTCATATGGCATTCTCCTATTTCATTATTAGCGTCTAATTATATCAATGATAATTATATTTAAAACAAATAGGGTGAAATATTACCATATTTGAATAAGAAAGTCAATCATAATAATAACCTGGCGAAGGATAACCAGGTTAGGATGGGATGTGCTTATGTAAAACGGGAGTTATATTGGGGATTACATCGAGATAGAAGCCGCGCTTCTAATATTACCTCCCTTAGCCATTGTTCTTACATCGTAAGGAAGCATGTCTTTCCATTTTCTCTTAAATATTTTAATGTTCATATTATACAGCTTGAGGTCGTCAGTCACAAATCTCTTATAATAGTAGGAACTCCTTGTCGTAACACAGATTCCC
>JAUWWU010000155.1 GCA_030616695.1 Candidatus Omnitrophota bacterium
ACAGCAGCCGTTTAACAGGCACCCTATCCTGCCAATCGCCTGGCCGAGGGCAATATACGGAGCAATTACGTCGGCGGTCTTCCAAAAAGCTATTCCGCTGCGTCTTACAAAAAGGGATGCTGCTATGATGCCGGCTACCAGGCCGCCGTGAAAGGCCAACCCCCCGCGGCTTATCATTATGACCTCGAAGGGCCGCTCCACGTAATACCTGTATTCTAAAGCTACATGTAGCGCCCTCGCGCCGATGATCCCGAAAAGTAAAGCGTATAACCCTATATCGAATATATTTTGTGGGGCAATCCCCGCGCGCCCGGCTTCACGGCTTGCGAAATATACGGCAATAAGAAAGCCCGCCGCCACCATAACGCCGTATGAATATATCTTCAATCTTCCGAACTCAAATAATACGGAATACATCTTATCTTCCCGCTATTTTTTTCTTTCCGGGCATCGTCAATATATGGTATATCAATAAGGCCCCTCCGCCCGTTATCGTCAGGTCTGCTATATTAAAGACCGGCCAGACCCTCAGGTCGATAAAATCCATTACGTAACCCAGCCGGACCCTGTCCGCTAAATTACCTATTGTCCCGGCGAGTATGAATAACAATCCCGTCCTGAGGTATTTATAGCCGTGGCGGAATCTATTTGCGCAAAGAATAATAAAAAACATTACAATGACCGACAGAAAAATGAATACTAAAAGCATTCCTTTAAAAAGGCCGAATGCCATTCCGGTATTATGGACCCGCGTGATATGGAATATGCCCTCCAGGATGGGAAGGCTTTCGTTTAATTGCAGTCCGGCTGAAATTATAAATTTGGAGCTCTGGTCAAGGATGATCAAGGCGCCGAGGAGGACGGCGGAGCGCAGCGTCACTTCTTCTCCTCTTCTTTTCGTTTGCATGGAATGCATAACTCCGCGTAAGGGACGGCCGAAAGCCGCCTCTTACTGACCTTCTTTCCGCAGGTAAGGCATTTGCCGTAAGACTTTTCATCTATTCTCTTAAGCGCCTCGTCGATCTTAAGTAGGGTCTCGCATTCGCCCGAGGCCAGATTCAGTGAAAATTCGCGCTCGAAATTGTCGGAAGCCATATCTGCCATATGCAGGCTGTAGCCGGAAAGGTCTCCGGATGCCTCTTTCTGCGACTGGCGCCGCGTGTCTCCGGTAATATGGTTCACATTAGCGGTGAGTTCTTCCCGCTTTTCAAATAATAGTTTCTTGAATTTTTCCAATTCCCTTTTAGTCATTTATCTATCCTTTCCGAAATGTTCTTCTATCACCTTTTTACATCTGGGGCACAGGCCGGGATGCGCGGCATCATTTCCTATAGCCGCGCTGTAATTCCAGCATCTCTGGCACTTCTTGCCTTCGGCCTTTTTGATTTCAATGCACACAGGAACATTTTCCGGCGGATTGCCCCCTTTCGGCAGATCCCGCGATATGCTTACGTCCGAGACTATAAAAAGGGCGCTCAATATATGGCGGGAATCTTCCAGTACTCCCTGCCACTCTTTGTCGCTGCTATGCAATATCACTTTGGCGTCAAGAGAGCTCCCTATGACATCTGTCGCTCTTACTTCTTCAAGTTCCTTCAGGACGTTATTCCTTAACGGAAGCAGTCTCTCGTTCCACTTTTTTATATCGGCATCTCCGAAAGCCCGTGACACTTTTGCTTTGAACGCCTTTATATCCGGCCAATCCTCCAGGTGGATGCTCTTATCCGGAGCAACGCCTGAGAGAGATTGCCAGATTTCGTCTGTAGTATGCACCAATATAGGCGCCATGATCTTTGTCAATATAACAACGATATCGAACAAAGCGCTCTGCGCGCTTCTCCTCCTGATAGAATTTTTGCCGGCCGTATACAAGACATCTTTAAGGACATCGAGGTATACGGAAGACATGTCCACCACGCAGAAATTGTAGATCGAATTGAATACTTTATGAAAAGTAAAGCCTTTAAAATTGTTCTCTGCCGATTCTAGTAATGTATAAACGCGCCAGAGGGCCCACCTGTCAATATCGGACCGTTTTTCTATGGCAACAGTATCTTCCGCCGGATCAAAATCATTCAGGTTTCCGAGCATATATCTGCAGGTATTTCGTATTTTTCGATATGCCTCGGCCAATCTTGCCAGGATCTCGTCAGAAATACGCACATCGTCGCTGTAATCCGAGGAGGCTACCCATATACGCAGTATATCCGCGCCGTATTTTTTCATGACCTCCTGCGGGGATATCACATTGCCGACGGACTTTGACATCTTCTTGCCCCGGCCGTCAACGACAAACCCGTGAGTCAATACCGTCCTGTAAGGTGGCGTGCCCTCTATGGCCATGGATGAAAGTATGGCCGACTGGAACCATCCCCGGTGTTGGTCGCTGCCCTCCAGGTACAGGTCCGCCGGAAATTCTTTTCGGGGTTTTAAAACCGCCTGGTGGCTGACACCCGATTCAAACCAGACGTCCAATATGTCGGATTCTTTTACGAAGGTATCGTTTTTACATTTTTTGCAGCGCGCCCCATGAGGAATGAGGTCTGCCGCCTTTTTGGCAAACCAGGCACCTGAGCCTTCCCTTTCAAATATGCCGGCGACGTGATTAATCACCTTTGCATCCAAAAGCAGCTCATCGCATTTTGAGCAATAGAACGCGACTATCGG
>JAUWWU010000092.1 GCA_030616695.1 Candidatus Omnitrophota bacterium
CGCAAAAACGCCGCCCGTATGCCGGGCACTTTATTGGCGACCATAGACATGCCGAGCCCGCTTTTGCAGATCAATAGGCCCTTATCAAAGCCCCCGGATGTCACCTCTTTTGCCACTTTATAGCCTATGGCGGGATAGTCGCATCTTTTCGGACTGAACACCCCGAAGTCCTTAACATCGTAACCCTGTTTTTTAAGAAAAGCTATTATATGCCTTTTTAAATCGAAACCGCCGTGATCGGCTCCTATGGCTATCTTCATCCCATCAATCCTTCGTTAAGTATTTTTCAATACCCTCTCAACGGAATTTTTTATAATCGAGTATACTTCTCTATAAAAATCTATACCTTTCCCGATAGGGTCCGGTATATCGTGGTCATTCGAAGTTTTAAGCTCCATCGGCCTTTTGTAATCTTTAAGGAGATATGTCTTTTTTGCGGCATAAGGGTACCTGCTTATTATGTATTTCTTGTGCTGCTTTTCCATTACGAGTATTAAATCCGCGCTCCGGACATCAAGCTCCATGACCTTTTTCGCGTAATGTTCCGATATATCTCCGCCTTCCTCACTGATAAGCTGTTTTGCCTCTTTTGTTGCCTGCATGCCTGTTAAAGAAAGAAGCCCTCCGGAGAAAACCTCTATATCTTCTTTGCCCAGTTCCTTAAGCCTCTTTTTAAGGTAACCCTCTGCCATTATGCTTCTGCAGCTGTTTCCCGTGCACACAAATAATATCTTCATACTATGCTCCGCCGGCATCCGTTATACGGCTTTCGCTTATCGCCCCCTTTCTCAAAATCCTGTAAGGGACTATTGAGGCGTCAACGACGGTTGATTCTATCCCTAATTCCGTCTCTCCGCCGTCTAAGACCAGCTCTACCGTACCCTCCAAGTCCTTCAGGACGTCTTCTGCCCTACGCGGCGGTTCATTCCCGGAAAGATTCGCGCTGGGGGCCGCTATCGCGTTCCCGCATGCTGAGATAAACTCAAGGGCAATCTTATTTTTTGGCATCCGGACTCCTATCTTTCCGCCGGATTTAGTCTTGAGGATCAACGTTAAAGGCCCGGGCCAGAACCTTTCCATAAGTTCTTTCGAAAGAACATCCATCTCGCAAGAAAGCTTGGCGAGCTGGCCGAGATCGGATATATGGACGGTAAAAGGTTTTTCCTTCGGCCTGTTTTTGACCTCGTAAAGCCTGTCGATGGCTTTTTTATTAAGATAATCCGCGCCAAGGCCGTAAACGGTTTCTGTCGGAAAAGCTACAAGGCCGCCTCTGCCAATAACTGCCGCGGCTTTTTTTAAAACACTCTTATCGGGATTCTCCGCGTCTATCCTTACAACTTCCGCCTTCATCATCCACCTACCTAAAAGGGGACGTTTCACTTTACTGCAACTACTTACCAGTAAAGAAGTTACAACATGACGATTTCCATTTTACTGGATTACAAAAGTGGAAATCGATCACTTGTAACCTGTTGTCGCATAAGGGGTTGGGGCAAAGTGAAACGTCCCCTTAATGTCCCTTTAGGGTTTTGTCTTTTTTCCTGACGGCTAATTGCAGCTCCTTTTTGAAAGCCCGGAGTTTTTTCCGCAAACCCGGATTCTTTACCGCAAGGATCTCTAAAGCGAATATTGCCGCATTCTTTGCGCCGGCCTCGCCTATGGCCATTGTTCCTACCGGAACGCCGCTCGGCATCTGGACGATCGAGAGAAGCGAATCTATGCCTTTTAGATCGGGGGTCTTTATAGGAACGCCTATGACCGGCAAGGTGGTGTTGCCGGCGATCACGCCCGCCAGATGCGCGGCTCCGCCGGCCCCCGCTATGATAACCTTTACGTCCCTCGCAGCGGCATTTTTCGCGTATCTTGTCGTATCGTCGGGAGACCGGTGCGCCGAAAGGATCCTCGTCTCAAAAGAGACGCCGAATTTCCTCAACAACTCCTGCGCCAACTTCATCACCGGAAGGTCGCTTGTGCTTCCCATTACAATTGAAACGTCTGGTTTTTTCATATGAACCTCATTTTAGGTATTAGGTTATTATTCCCGAATGCGCGAGAGCCCTTTTTCCTATATCCCGCCTGAAATGCATATTCTCGAACCTGATTTTTGAAACGGCTTTATAGGTATTTTTTATCGCTGACTCAATATCCTCGCCCAACCCGGTGACGCCCAAAACCCTGCCGCCGTCGGTAATGATTTTTTCTCCGCCGCCCTCTGCGGTAGACCTTGTCCCCGCATGGAAGACCACTGTATCTCCGACCCCTTCAGCTTCATCAAGGCCTTCTATTTCTTTTCCTTTTTCATACTTGCCCGGATATCCGCCCGATGCCATCACTACGCAGACGCAGCTTCTCGTATCCCATAGCGGGGCGTATCCTTTAAGCTTACCGTCTATAGAGCGCTCTATCAGTTCCATTAAATCGCTTTTCAGGCGCGGAAAGATCGCTTGTGTCTCCGGGTCCCCGAACCTCACATTAAACTCCAGGACCTTGGGCCCTTCGGCAGTCACCATTATCCCCACATAGAGGACTCCTTTATAAGGCATGCCTTCCTTTGCCATGCCTCTAATAACCGGGACTACGATCTCGTCCATTATTCTGCGTTCCTCTTCGGGCGTAACCACCGGGGCCGGGGAATAAGCCCCCATCCCGCCTGTGTTTGCTCCTTTATCGTCATCCAGCGCCCTTTTGTGGTCCTGGCTTGTCGCCAGCGGCACTACATGCCGGCCGTCGGAAATCACTATTATGGATGCCTCTTCGCCTTCAAGGCATTCTTCGATTACGATCCTCTCGCCGCTTTTCCCAAACTTTTTATTCACCATCATATCTTCCAGGGCCTTCAGCGCCTCGTCCCTCGTATAGCAGATGATAACCCCTTTGCCGGCCGCTAAGCCGTCGGCCTTTACCACAAGAGGCAGGCTTTTCTTTTCTACATATTCACGCGCCTTTTTATAATCATCAAATACTTCGAAAGCCGCGGTCGGAACGCCCCATCTCTTCATCGCTTCCTTGGCGAATACCTTACTGCCTTCAAGCATAGAAGCGCGTTTGCCGGGGCCGAACACCCGCAGGCCCTCTTTTTGAAAGACATCCACCAAGCCGTTTACGAGCGGCGCTTCCGGCCCTACTATTGTCAGGCCGATCCCGTTGGATTTCGCAAACCTAACGAGGCCACTCATGTCTTCGGCTTTTATATCAACCGGTTCGGCGACCTTACTTATGCCGCCGTTTCCGGGCGCGCAAAAAAGCTTGTCCACCCTGGCGGATTGCGCTATCTTCCAGCAGATGGCGTGCTCTCTTCCCCCGGAACCTATTACCAGCACTTTCATAAAATGACTTCCTTTTTCGCCCACTTTATGACTTCGCCTATATCCCAGGCCTTTACGCCGGACTTTTTCAGCCGGTTTATCGCGGATGATATCTCGCCTTTATCCAATATGACAGCCATGCCTATACCCATGTTAAATGTCCGATAAAGTTCTTCGCTTTTTAGTTTCGACCTTTTCCTTATCGTTTCGAATATATGAGGTATACACCAGGAATCCTTATTAACGGAGGCAGCTGTCCCGTCCGGCAGGACCCTCGGTATATTGTCGTAAAAACCGCCGCCCGTAATGTGGGCGATGGATTTTACTTTAAAATTCTTTATCAGTTCAAGGACCGGCTTTACATATATCGCGGTGGGCCTCAACAAGTCGTTTTTATATTTCCCTTTCATCTCGGACTTTGAAAAGATCTTTCTCACCAGAGAATAGCCGTTTGAATGTATGCCGTTGGATGCGAGGCCCAGTATCCTGTCTCCGGCCTTAACGGCGGAGCCGTCTATCACATCTTTTCTATCGACCACGCCCACGCAAAAACCAGCGAGGTCAAAGTCTTCTTCCTTATACAGGCCCGGCATTTCGGCCGTTTCTCCTCCGATAAGGGCGCACCCCGCCTGCTCGCAGCCCGAAACTATGCCTCTTACGACATCCGTAGCCACGGACGGCTTTATCTTTCCCGTCGCGAAATAATCCAGAAAGAAAAGGGGCTTCGCCCCGCACGTCACCACGTCATTTACGGACATCGCCACCAGGTCAATGCCGACCGTATCAAACTTCTTCGCCATATTAGCCACTAATAGCTTCGTCCCGACGCCGTCGGTGGCGGAGACTAAAATAGGATTTTTCATGCCGGAGAAATCGGCCTTAAAGAATCCTCCGAAATGGCCTATCGTGCCGAGCGTCCCTTTGGTGTAGGTCTTCTCTATGAGCGGGGCTATATTCTTGATAAAGGCCTTTGCCTTATTTATATCGACCCCTGATTTTTTGTATGTCATCGCCTTCTTCATACTAAGCCCCTACCCTTTTTAAGACGTCCTGATATGTCTCTTCGATGTCGCCGAGGTCGCGCCTGAACCTGTCTTTATCCATCTTTTTCTGTGTGGCCTTATCCCAAAACCGGCATGTATCGGGCGATATCTCGTCGCCGAGCAGGATCTCGCCTTTGTGCCTTCCGAATTCCAATTTAAAATCTATCAGGTCGATCCCTATCTTCGAAAAGAACCCCTTTAATATCTCATTTATTTTAAAGGAGGCCGTTTTCACTATCTCCATTTCCTTATCGCTCGCCAGCCCGAGCATTCTTATGTGATATTCATTGAAAAGCGGGTCGTGCAGCTTATCGTTTTTGTAATGATATTCGAGGACCGGCTCTTTAAGTTTTATCCCCTCATCCATCCCAAGTAATTTTGCCATTCCGCCCGCTACCACATTCC
>JAUWWU010000003.1 GCA_030616695.1 Candidatus Omnitrophota bacterium
ATTATGAATCTTATATTTTTCACTGCCATTGTCATTGTTGTATTAGCTTATCGAAAAACAGGTAAAACAATTCGCCCCAAAGTGAAGGAGCAGTTTAAGTAAGGAGGAGAAATGTTTTGCCCCAAGTGTAAGGGTGAATATAGAGTAGGTGTTATAACTTGTGCTGATTGCAATATGCCGTTGGTGGATAAACTTCCAGAGGAGAAGAAAGATTATAAACCAGAGAGAAAATTAGTTTCTATACACCGCTATAATAATATTCCAGAATCTCACCAGATAGAAGCTCTACTTAAGAAAGCAAAAATACCTTGCGAGTTACATTCTTTTGAAAACTGGGGTTACGATGGTGCCTTTAGAGGGCATATGGGCATGGGAGAAGTTATCGTTCCAGATGAATATGCTGATAAGGCAAAGAAAATAATAGATAAGTTTATCAAAGATAATAAATAACCCCCTAAGTCTCCACCTTCCTTATATATAATACTTAAAATTCATGACACAATCCCGACACGTTGACTTTTGGCGGAATTATAATATACTATAAATCAAACGGTTATGGAGATTGAGTTAGTATCCTCCACCCTCCGCCAGCATTTCACACGTCATTGCGAGGCCGACGAAGTCGGCCGAAGCAATCTCTAACCCCTGAGTGAGATTTAGGACCGTCCCCACATACACGCAATGACGTATTAGTCTCCACCGGCTAATTTCCTTGAAATTACACACAGATGATGTAAAATAAGGAAGTTAGCTTTTTTATTTAAAACAGGGGTTTATGGAATGGAGAATTTTGTAAGGGATATTATCGATAAAGACCTCGAAACGGATAAATACGGCAAAAAGGTCCATACCCGTTTTCCGCCGGAGCCGAACGGCTATCTCCATATCGGGCATGCCAAGTCCCTGTGCCTTAATTTCGGCATCGCAAAAGATTACAAGGGGTTATGCAACCTGCGTTTTGACGATACTAACCCGATCACTGAGGAGGCCGCCTATGCCGAATCGATCAAGGCGGATGTCAGGTGGCTTGGTTTTGATTGGGGAAAGCGCCTTTTTTACGCCTCCGATTATTTTGATAAGCTCTATGAATACGCGCTGGTGTTGATAAAGAAAGACAAGGCGTATGTCTGCGAGCTGGGCCAGGACGAGGTAGGCAAATACCGCGGCACTGTGACAACACCGGGAAAAAACAGCCCTTACCGCGAGCGCTCCGTAAAGGAAAACCTTGACTTATTCCGGCGCATGAAGGCGGGAGAATTCCCGGAGGGCTCCCGTACGCTCCGCGCAAAAATCGACATGGCATCCCCCCATATGATCATGCGCGACCCTCCGCTATACCGCATTAGAAAGGCAGCTCACCACAGGACAGGCGATAAGTGGCGCATCTATCCTATGTACGATTTTGCCCACTGTCTTTGCGATTTCATAGAGAAAATCACACATTCTATATGCACCCTGGAATTCGAAAATAACCGCCCCCTATATGATTGGATACTTAACGAACTCGGCGTATACCATCCGCAACAGATAGAGTTTGCGCGCTTAAACTTGAGTTATACTGTCCTTAGTAAGCGAAAACTCCTTCAATTGGTGGAGGGCAAGCATGTCAGCGGTTGGGACGACCCGCGCATGCCGACGCTGTCGGGGCTGAGAAGGCGCGGTTATACGCCGGAGTCCATAAGGAATTTTTGCGACAGGATCGGAGTGGCGAAATCCAACAGTATTATTGATATTGCCGTCCTGGAAAACTCTATCCGCGAGGAATTGAATAAGAAGGCCCCGCGCGCAATGGCTGTATTGCGGCCGCTCAAAGTAGTTATCACCAATTACCCGGAAGATAAAGAGGAAGAGCTGGAGGCCGTTAATAATCCCGAGGATCCGCAGATGGGTACGCGCAGGGTTCCTTTTTCGCGCATCTTGTATATTGAGCAGGAAGACTTTCGCGAAGATCCGCCGGGCAAATTTTTCCGCCTGGCTCCCGGCCGCGAAGTGCGCCTGCGTTACGCATATTTTATCAAATGCGCAGATGTTGTTAAGGATAAAAAAACAGGCAGGATAACGGAGCTGCATTGCACTTATGACCCTGAAACAAAAGGCGGAAATGCCCCGGACGGGCGCAAGGTCAAGGCTACATTACACTGGGTTTCGGCCCGCCACGCGCTTGAAGCCGAGGTGCGTTTATATGACCATCTTTTCATCAAGCGAGACCCGGAGGAGGGCGAAGGGGGCGATTTTAAATCTAACCTCACCCCGGCTTCGCTTGAAACCCTCAAGTCCTGCCGCGTTGAGCCCGGCCTTAAAGGCGCGCGGCCAGGAAGCCGGTATCAGTTTGAAAGAAACGGCTATTTTTGCGTCGATACGGTCGACTCTTCGGCAGAAAAGCCCGTATTTAACCGAATAGTCGGATTACGCGATACCTGGGCAAAGATCGAACAGCGCAAGAGATAAGGCAGTTGAATATTTGAAAATTAACTTGCATATTTTTTCTTCAAGGTGTATTATTTAAAATAAAGGGGGATTTCCCGTTTAATACCATGAGGAAGATATTGTTTATCTTAACATTATTGACGTTTGGGCTTTGTGCGGCCGCTTTTTCAGACGTCATCTATTTAAAAAGTGGCGGAAGAGTGAGCGGCGAGATCGTTAATGAGACTGAGGAAGAAATAAAGATCGAGACAACGATCGCCACTATAACTATCATGAAGGATCAGATAGATGAGATCGAGGTTGAGAAAGGTGATGAAGGCGCCGGGCAGGCTGAACCGGAAGTAGTTAAACCGGAGATAGAATCAAAGGATACGAAAGAGCTTTCTTTTGCCGAGAAGATAATTCTTGCCAGAGCGCCTTTAAAAGAAAAAATACATTCCTTGGAACAGGAGCTTGAAACAGCGCGCGCCTCTCTTCCGAAAGAAATCGAACAGGCAAAAGCCCCCTTGCAGGAAAAGATAAAGTCTTTAGAAGGAGAACTTGAGAAGGCCCGGGTGTCTGTCCCCAAAGAGATCGAACAGGCCAAGGCGCCTTTACAACAGGAAATAGATCTTCTCAAAAAAGAGCGTGAGGATTTATTTGCGCAACAGGAAAAACTCAGCCGGGAACTGGAGAAAAAGACGCTCGCTCTTGCAGAGGCCTATACCCCTGCAGTTGAGACTCCCGTCGCTGAGGCCGTAGAAATAGATACGGAAGATGCCGAGGCCTATTACCAGCAAGGGCTCATCTATGATAAGAAAGCCCAATACGGCCAGGCCATTTTCTATTATACCAAGGCCCTGGAAATAGACCCGGAATACACCATTGCCTACAATAATCGAGGCCTTGCCTATCGCTGCAGAGACCAATTTGACCGCGCCATTTCCAACTTCAACAAGGCAATAGAGATAGATCCGAACTATGCCAAGGCCTATAACAACCGGGGCGTCGCCTACAAAAGCAAAGGCCTCTATAACCAGGCTATCTTTGACTATACTAAGGCCTTAGAAATAGAGCCGGATTATGTCGACGCATACTACAACCGGGGAAATGCCCATTGCAGCAAAGAGCAACACTATCAAGCCATCTCCGACTACAACAAGGCCATAGAAATAGATCCGGCGTACGTCGAGGCCTACTTTAACAAGGCGATTGCCTGCGACAACGTGGATCGCCCAAAGGAGGCGCTTAGCACTTACAGGGATTTTGTCCAGTATGCCTCGCCCGATAACCATAAGTCCAGAATCGAATATGCGAAAGAAAGAATAATGATATTGGGAAATTAGCGATCCCCGCTGCGGAAATTTGCACCCTATTGAAGGCGCTATCGTCTAGTCTGGCCTAGGACGTCAGCTTCTCAAGCTGAAGACACGGGTTCAAATCCCGTTAGCGCTACCAGCTTCTAAATGTAGTGTGGGTTGATTTGAACTGAGGTTTCGCCATTGTCGGGTGCGACGAGTAAGGAGCACCGAGCGAACGTAGTGAGCGAAAGACAAGCCCGCGAGAAGGTGAACGGGCAGCAAGTGCGAGGAAAATAGCTCGTTGATGACTTGTATCTATTTCCTTGGGGAACGCGCATAATAGGCCCTTGCCAAGATCTTGAGCGATGTTGCGAGATATAAGTCGAGAGCAACCAATGGCCTGTGCCCAAGAAAAGCGCGTACATCGAAGAACTTCAAAAGATAGCGGCAGAAACCCAATGGCCGACCCGAACACCCTGGCGAAGCCGGGTGAGGGCGCCAAATCCCGTTAGCGCTACCATATTTTTTATTTTCAAGGTGTATAAAATGCCGAGAATAGTCCGCATCCTGAGCGTTACCGCCTTCATCATTCTTGTCTTAGCAGTCATTCCCTGGATCTCGGATTACGCGGAAAAAGGGCACTGGCCGCAGCAACCCGTAGATTTTTTTAACGAGATAACCGCTTCCTGCATAACCCTCCTTCTCGGAGCACTGATACTCTTTTTGATCTACGAGCACCATAAAGACATAGAAAGCCTCCTTGTTACCGACCACCTTACCAGCGTTTATAATATGAGATTTTTTTCGGACAAAATACACTGGGTATTCGTGGCGAGTAAGCGCACGAAGATAAAATCCACCCTTTTATTTATGGATTTAGACGGCTTTAAGAGCTATAACGATACATACGGCCATTTAGAGGGCAATAAATTATTGGAGATAACGGGCGAGATATTGTTGCGCAGCACGAGGAAATTCCTTGATTGGCCTTTTAGGATAGGCGGCGACGAATTCGCGGTGCTGATGGAGTTTTCCGATAAAAAGGCCGCAGAAGGCCTTGCCCGCAGGCTCAAAAACAGGTTAAAGAGAGAAGCGCACGGCAGGGTCACGCTTACCGTCGGCATATCCGAGATAAAGGATTCCATGAAGGACGAGAAGGGTTGGATAAAGGAAGCGGATACCGAGATGTACCGGATAAAAAACCTGGAGGACCAGGCGCGGGCCGACAGTTTATTTTCCAAAGTGCCGAAATAATCGTAGATACTTCAAAACCTCTTGCGCATAGCGCTTTTTTATTGTATAATCCCGATATACTTATATATGAGGAGGTAAAGAATGCGAAAAATTTTTATGATATCGATTGCATTACTTCTTTCGGCCGCTTTTGTATCAACGGCATGCGCCGCCGACAGGGATGCCAGGATTCGTGATAAAGCAGAGACCAAATTCAGGAAGGCAAGAGCAGTCTATATAGCGGCGAAGGACGAATTAGTAGATGCCAAGATTGACTCATTGCCGACTATCGGCAAATCAGAGAAACAGGAATCGCTTGACCGGGTAAGGAAGGCACGGAAGGAATCAATAGCAGCCAAGAAAAAGTATAAAAAAGTTCTCAGCGAATTACATAAAGCCGAAATAACTATACATGCTAAAAGAGACAGATCGCCTTGGAATTAATCGGAACCGGACCAAAAGTATGAGACAAAAATTTTTAATCATAGGATCTGCGGTTTTAATATCTTGCGCGCTTTTCGGCGGACCCTTGGCATATTCCGAAGAGGCTGAGGTGGCGGCTGAGCCATATCTCTGCGAGGGCGATACGCGCCTTTTCAATAACGAGATGGTAGAGGCCCGGGAGATCTATGAATTTGTGCTGCAGCAAAGCCCCGATAGCTATGGGGCCCTATGGAGATTATCGCGCCTTTATGTTTCATACGGAATGGCGGCAAAAAAGGCCAGGGATAAGAAAAAGAAGTGGAAAGAGGCCGAGGAATACGCAAGGCGCGCCGTGATGACAAATCCTGACGGGGCAGAAGGCCACCTTTATACCGCAGTAGCCCTTGGCAAATTGGCGCTTCATTCGCCTCCGTCGGAGAAAATCAAATTTTCCTGGGAAATCAAGGAAGAGGCGGAAAAGGCCATGGAGCTCAATTCCGACGAACAGAAGGCCTATCTTGTCCTCGGCGCATGGCATAGAAATGTCGCTACGGCGTCGTCGCTTGAAAGGCAGCTTGCCAGGATGTTTTTCGAAGAACTGCCGCAAGGCACCCTGGAGGAATCTTTGGAGTTTTTGTTAAAGTCCGTAAGCCTGGGCGGCGTAGATGTAAAAAATTATTATGAGTTAGCGTTGACATATGAAGCCATGGGCGATTATGAAGCCGCTAAGCGGGAATATAATAATGCATTAGCCGCGCGTCTCCTCTACCCGGAGGACAGAAAGACAAAAGCGGAAATAAAAAAGACACTCCGTAAATCCCGGTATAATTAATCGTTTTTAGGAGCTTTAGGGGATATGAAAGGAAAAAGAGCCGAAAGAAGAAGGTTTGTAAGATTTAACTTCGATACAAATATCAAATTTAGATTTTTTGACAATATGGACAAAAACATAAAAGGCAAGGCGAAGAATATCTCCGCGGAAGGGCTATGCATTGTTGCGCACAAAGGAGTCCCCGTGAATAAGGATGTAGAGCTTGACATGGCCCTTCCCGGCAAAAAAAGGCCGGTGAAGGTCCACGGTAATGTTATGTGGACACAAAGGGTAAAGGGCGCGGATAGAAATGCGCCGGACCGTTTCGAGGCCGGGATAAAATTATATACGATGGACAGGGATGACGAAAATACACTTTTAAAATATTACTGCGAGCGAATGATTGATAGCCTTAGCCAGTATTTACAACATTAAAAGTAACTGAAGTATATCGCCCAAGATTAGGATTAGGAGGTGCAGGCTGATGGATAAGACAGGAAATATTATCGGCGGGGGCATAGCGGTAATTCTCGGACTTTTGGGACTCATTCTTTGGTGGGATTTATTGATAGTTATCTTAAAAGGCAGTATTCCTATACTTTTACTTTTAGGCGGAATAATCTCGCTGGTGGCAGGAATAAGCGAGATGAAAGAAGTTTCCAAGACCAAAGAAGAGAAAAAATAAACGGCCTTTCAAGACGGAAAAAACCCGTCCTTCCACTATAGGTTGGTGCCTCGCAGGTAACCAGACCCAATATATAGTGTTTCACCCTTGACATTTTAACATTTTTGTGGTATATATTTTTAATAGGTTATTTTTTTAGTTTATAAAAATATAAAAATTCGCAATTTTTTACGGAGGTTTATCATGGCGGAAATAGGCGGCAAACTGGACATATCCGAGAATTCCAGGAGGGTTCTTGAGAAAAGATACCTCAAGAAGGATAAGGACAATAAAGTAATAGAGACTCCCGCCGGAATGTTTAGGAGGGTGGCGCAGAATATCGCGAAAGCGGATCAAAATTACGCAAAAAAAGCCGATTTAAAAAAGACAGAGGATGAATTTTATTCCATTATGTCGAGATTGGAATTTCTGCCGAACAGCCCCACGCTTATGAACGCCGGCAAGGAACTGCAACAGCTAAGCGCGTGTTTCGTTTTGCCTGTCAGGGATTCGATGGAGGGTATATTTGACAGTTTGAAGTCAGCCGCACTTATACATAAATCAGGGGGAGGGACAGGGTTTTCATTCTCGAGCCTAAGGCCGAAAAGCAGCGTCGTAAGGTCGACCGGCGGCGTAGCAAGCGGCCCCGTTTCGTTCATGAAGGTTTTTGACGCCGCCACCCAGGCGGTAAAACAGGGCGGCGCGCGCAGGGGCGCGAATATGGGCATATTGAAAGTGGACCATCCCGATATCCTCGAATTCATCACCTGCAAGGAGAATAACAAAGATATCACAAATTTCAATATCTCCGTGATGGTCACCGACAAGTTTATGGAAGAAATGGAGAAGGGCCGGCCGTATCCGCTCATAGACCCTCACTCGAGAAAGAAGACGGGCGAATTGAATGCGAGAGAGGTCTTCGAGCTCATAGTCAAAATGGCGTGGAAGAACGGAGAACCCGGCATAGTATTTATCGACAGGTTGAATAAAGATAATCCTACCCCTAAATCCGGCATGATCGAATCCACTAATCCTTGCGTTACCGGCAATACTTTCGTATCTACACAAAAGGGGCTGGTGAAAATAAAAGACCTCGCCGAACATTATAATAAAAGTGGCATAAACATAT
This sequence comes from Candidatus Omnitrophota bacterium, assembly GCA_030616695.1. Taxonomy (GTDB): domain Bacteria; phylum Omnitrophota; class Gorgyraeia; order JAHIPI01; family JAHIPI01; genus JAUWWU01. Next base: position 7,968 of record JAUWWU010000003.1, read on the forward strand.
TTACCGATGATAGAGTTTTAGACATTCTTTACGATAGCGAAGAATCAGGTAATTTAGCGGTGAAAACAAGATCGGCCCTTTCTTTAAACCGGATTTCCGCAGCTTTTAAAACAGGGGTAAAGCCCGTATTAAGGGTGACAACAGAATCCGGGTTCGAATTAATCGCCACTCATGACCATAAGATCATGGCGCCGAACGGATGGGTTAAAGCCGGAGATTTAAAACCGGGCGATCAAGTTCTTATCCAATCGGGCTCAGGCCAATTTAATCCTAATAATGAACTTCCTTTTAATGTTCGAAATGAACATACAGGAGAAAATGGAAGAACATATAAACTTAATTTACCCGATAAGTGGTCAAGAGAACTAGGACAAGTTTTAGGCTGGCTTGTAGGTGACGGTTGGTTAAGAGATCAGGATGAGAACTGTCGTGTAGGTTTTACATTTAGTCAGGATGATAAAGAGACTCTCGACTATATAAAGCCTATTATAAATGGCTTTTATGGATATGATATCAAGGAAGTATTAAGGGAAAATAATGTATATCACCTTTCATACCATAGTAAGTATTTTGTTGAATTCTTCAAATGTTTGGGAGTTAAGCCATGGCAGTCAGAGCAAAAGGAGGTACCCGATTCAATTTATACAGCACCGGAGGAAGCTGTAATTGCATTCTTGCAAGGGTTGTTTAGCGCTGATGGTACAATTAGAGATAGCCTCAAGAGTGCAAGTGATTGGATAGCTCTGTCTTCCAAAAGTAAGAGACTTTTGAAAGACGTTCAAATTCTTCTTTTGAATTTAGGGATAAAAAGTACTATTTTCAATCGTTCAAGGACACCGAGTATTAAATTTTCTTATATTAACAAAACCGGCGAGGAAAAATCGTACGAATGTGATGGTGTGTTATATGAATTAGGAGTCTTTGGGGAAAGTTTAGATAAATTTAAAGAAAAAATAAATTTTCTTCAAGAAAAGAAAAGGCAAAGATTAGAGAAGATTAGAAGAAAGTTGAGGAGACCCCAAGAGTTTATAGAGACAATAAAGAGAATTAAATATATAGGAGAAAAAGAGGTTTATAATTTAACCGAACCGATGACGCATTCTATGATTGTTAATGGGTTTGTGACCCGGCAATGCGGTGAGCAGCCGCTCCTGCCTTATGAAAGCTGCAATCTGGGCTCCATAGACCTGTCGAAGATGGTTTCGGAAAATAACATTGACTGGAAAAAGCTTGCCAGGACCGTAGAGGCCGCCGCGCACTTCCTGGATAACGTTATAGACATGAATAAATTTCCCCTTGCCCTGATCCGCGAAAAAACGCGCGAAAACAGAAAGATCGGCCTGGGCGTTATGGGGTTTGCCGATATGCTTATAAAGTTGGGGATTCCCTATGATTCGGATGAGGCGCTTGAGAAGGCGGAAGATATTATGAGATTCATCCTTGAAAATGCCGAAAAGGCCTCGGCGGAACTTGCCGAAAAGAGAGGAGTATTCCCGAATTTTGCGGACAGTATTTATAGCAAAAGTAAACGCGGATTAAGGAATGCCACGCTTACCACCATCGCCCCGACGGGGACGTTGAGCATAATAGCGAATTCTTCAAGCGGCATAGAGCCTATTTTCGCGGTCTCGTATATAAGAAACGTCATGGATAACGATGAGCTCGTAGAGGTGCATCCGTTATTTCTTAAGATGGCGAAGGAAAGAGGCTTCTATTCGACCGAGTTGATGAAAGAGATAGCGGAAAAGGGCGGCATACAGGATTTTGAAGAGATACCTGATGACGTTAAGAGGCTATTCCGCACGTCGCTCGATATCTCTCCGGAATATCATATAAAGATGCAGGCCGCATTTCAGCGCTACACCAATAACGCCGTTTCGAAGACAATAAATTTTCCGAACAGCGCTACTGTGGACGACGTCAGGAAGACCTATATGCTGGCATATCAGAACGGCTGTAAGGGCATAACGATTTATAGAGACAAGAGCAGGGAAGAGCAGGTCCTTAATATAGGTAAGGTCAATAAGGCAAGTCCGGGCGCACAGGAGATCGGTCAGGAGGAGGCATTGGGCGCGGAGCTAAAGCCTAAACCGCGCAATGTAGTAACTCACGGGACGACTACAAAAGTAAGCACGGGCTGCGGAAATCTATATGTTACTATCAATAATGATGACGCCGGCAGGCCGTTTGAGGTATTTATGCAGATGGGAAAGGCCGGCGGCTGCGCCATGAGCCAGCTGGAGGCTATAGGCAGATTGGTTTCCCTTGCCCTTAGAATAGGGGTGAGCCTGGATTCTATAATCGGCCAGCTGAGGGGTATCCGCTGTCCGTCGCCGAGCTGGGAAAAAGGCGGCAGCAGGATATTTTCCTGCAGTGATGCCATAGCCCGTGTCATAGAAAGGCGCATGTCGGATAATCAGGAGAAGAAGACCTCGAACGAAAAGGTGCTGGAGGAGAATGCGGAGCGTCTTGGCACCTCATTCGGGTCGGGCAAAACAACAGGCGCGACTAAAACCATGACCGGCAGCGTCGTAGGGGTCTGCCCCGATTGCGGGGCCGCTTTAAGGCACGTAGAAGGATGCCAGGTCTGCAACTCCTGCGGCTATTCCAAATGTTGAAGAAGTTACTATACGTGATACTTGACGGAGTCGGCGATCTACCCATAGAGGAGCTTGGTAAAAAGACTCCGCTTGAGGCAGCAGATACTCCCAATATGGACAGACTTGCCTCAGAAGGAAAGGCAGGTTTTGTTTATACCGTAGGAGAAGGCATAGCCCCGGAGTCGGATATAGGGGTAATAAGTATCCTCGGTTACGATGCTCATAAGTATTATACCGGCAGAGGGCCGCTTGAGTCTTACGCGGAAGGATTGGAAGTAAATGACGGCGACCTCGCCTATAGGGTTAATTTCGCAACGAAGGAAATAGATAGCAATAAGATCATTGATAGAAGGGTGGGGAGAAACCTTACTACTGAGGAGGCAACGGCATTAGCCGGGGAGATTAATACAAAGGTAAAGCTGACCTCTGCGCCCGCAAAGTTTCATTTTAAGAACACTATAGGCCACAGGGGCGTTTTGGTGATAAAAAGGCAGGGCGGCAAATTGTCCGCAGAAGTCACAAACACTGACCCCGCATACGGAAGGGAAGGTGTTTTCGGAGTCGCCAAAGCCAAATTCGAAAAGGTCCTTCTTGAATGCGAGCCCGTGGCCGGACACCGGGATTCCGAAGAGGCAAGAATTGCGTCTGAACTTACGAACGAATTTATAGAAAAAAGCACAGCCGTTTTGAATGAATCGCCGGTTAACAGGAAACGCGCGAAGGAGAATAAGCTCGTCGGCAACCTGATCCTCACGCGGGATGCGGGCGACAGGCTGCCGAAATTCCCGGATTTAAGCAAGAAATATAATAAGCGTTTTGGCTGTTTCGTAGAGATGCCGGTCGAAAGGGGAATAGCCCTTCTTACGGGGATGGAGATAGTGGACCTGCCGCTTCCTTCGGGAGACCTTAAAAAAGACTATGTCCTGCGTTCGAAAAAGGTATTAAACGCCCTTAAGGATTTTGATTGCCTTTACATCCATATAAAAGGGCCGGATGAGCCCGCGCACGACGGCGATTTTATGAAGAAAAAAGAATCGATAGAATTGATAGACAAATACTTCTTCGGCGAGATCCTTCCGAAACTAAATATGAAGGATACCGTTATAGCCATCACTGCCGACCATGCCACGCCGTGCAAGGTGAAGGCGCATTCCGCCGACCCCGTCCCTCTTCTCGTTGCGGGAGGAGGGGTTTCGCCTGATGGCCTGAAATCTTTCGGGGAAAGCGAATCCCGCAAAGGCAGCCTCGGCAAGATGACCGGCCCCGAAATCGTCCCCCTCCTCATGAAACTCCTTTGAGACGTTTTCCAACCCAAAGCGGAGACGTTTTCCAACTTAAAGCGGAAACTGTCCCCTTTAAGGGGGGCACCTTCCGCCTTGGAATGAAGACACTTTCCGCTTTGGGTTTGGGGCAGCTTCCCGATTGAGTTGGAAAACGTCTCCAAAATCTCCAAAATCTATCCAAAATCTACATGACACCTAAAATCCTTGCCTTGTAGATATAATTATGATACAATCAAGCCCTCACTTTTGGAGGTATGTATGAGGGTGAAAAGGGCGCTTATAAGCGTTTGGGATAAGACAGGCCTCGATGATTTCGTGAAAGGCCTTGATAAGCTCGGCATCGAGATACTTTCGACGGGCGGGACCGCAGAATTTATAAAGGCACTCGGCGTCAAGGTGAGGGATGTATCCGATTATACGGGATTTCCCGAGATAATGGACGGCCGGGTTAAGACACTGCATCCTAAGATACACGGAGCCCTTCTGGCGCTTCGCGGGAAAAATGAGCATATGCGGCAGGCGGAGGAGCATGGTATCGAACTTATCGACATGGCCGTAGTAAACCTCTATCCCTTTGCAGATACAATATCGAAGGAAGGTGTTACTCTTGAAGAGGCGATAGAGCAAATAGATATCGGCGGGCCGTCGATGCTGCGAAGCGCGGCCAAGAATTTCAAAAATGTTGCGGTAGTGTCCAGCCCTTCTATATACGGCGATGTCCTGCGCGAGCTTGAAAAGAACGATTGCTCTCTAAACAATAATACACTGCTTACGTTAGCTTTGGATGCATTCAAAAAAACATCGGGATATGACAGCGCCATCCTGCGCTATTTAAAAGGACAGGCAGGCAGCGTATCGGCTCCTTCGTGCGGCCTCTTCCCGGAGGCTATGAGCAAGGACTTCAGTAAAATACAGGACCTGCGATACGGGGAGAATCCCCACCAGAAAGCAGCTTTTTATAAAGACGGCTCTTCAACAAAACTGCCGTCTTTGACTTCGGCCAGACAGCTGCACGGTAAAGAGTTATCTTTCAATAACATTATAGACCTCAACGCAGCGCTGGAGCTTTCCTCTGAATTCAACGAAGCGGCGGCATGCATTATAAAACACGCCACCCCCTGCGGCGTCGCGGCGGGAGAAGAATTGAAAAATGTTTTCATCGATGCCCTTAATTGCGACAGGATGAGCGCTTTCGGCGGGATAATAGGGTTGAATAGAAAAGTCGACGAAGCCGTTGCCATAGAGATAGCGGAAGCGGGCTTTCTGGAGTGCATCATAGCGCCCGGCTACGACGAAAAAGCGCTTAAGATCCTCACCAAAAAGAAAAACCTGCGCATTATAGAGGCAAAGCGCGGCGAAGGGAGTTTAGCCGCCGGTGATTTAGATTTAAAACAGGTGTCGGGCGGCGTGCTTTTTCAGGAAAAAGATAAAACTGACGTTAGAAAGAAAGACCTCAAAGTAATCACGAAAAAACGCCCTACGGACAGCGAGGTCGATTCGCTCTATTTTGCGTGGAAGGTGGTCAAGCACGTGAAATCGAACGCGATTGTGTTATGCAAAGGCAAAAAGACCGTCGGAATAGGAGCAGGCCAGATGTCCAGGGTCGACTCGGCGCTAATAGCCGTAAGGAAAGCGGGCAAAAAGGCCAAAGGCTCGGTGCTTGCCAGCGACGCCTTTTTTCCTAAAGCCGACTCCATAGAAGCGGTTTCCAGGGCAGGCATAACATCCGTTATACAGCCTGGTGGTTCGCTCGCGGACCGGGAAATAATAGACGCGGCCGATAAAGCGGGCATAAGCATGGTCTTTACCGGCATCAGGCATTTCAGGCATTAAAATACACTGATGACTTACCAGGACGCCCTCACATATCTCGACTCTTTAATCAATCACGAAAAAATAAGCGGCTTCGATTATAAAAAATCCTTTAAGCTCGAAAGGATGAAGTCATTCTCGCGCCTTTTCGGCGATCCCCCAAAGGGCATAAGGGCAATCCACATAAGCGGGACAAAGGGAAAGGGCTCGGTAGCCTCGTTTATAAATTCTATTTTGATGGAAGCGGGCTATAAAGTGGGGCTCTATACTTCCCCGCATCTATTTTCGTTCAGGGAGCGCATAAGGATAAACGGTGAGGCGATCGGAGAGAAAAACGTAGCGCAGTTGATCGGCGAAATAAAGCCGCATATCAAGGCGATGAACAAAAAAGGCAATAGCCCAACGTATTTTGAAGCCTGCACGATGATGGCTTTTTTATATTTCAAAAGAGAGAACGTCCAGTTTATGGTGCTGGAAGTCGGCATGGGCGGAAGGCTTGATTCCACGAATATTGTGGAGCCGCTTGTCTCCGTAATAGCGCCTATAAGTTATGACCATACTCAATATCTCGGCTCCGCTTTAAGCGATATAGCTTTTGAAAAATGCGGCATCATAAAACAGGGCTCTATAGTGATAAGTTCACCGCAAGATCCCGAGGCAATGGATGTCATAGAGCGGATCTCAAAAGAAAGAAATTCAAGGCTCTATGTAGTGGGCAGGGATATATTTTTTGAGACCCTTGATTCGGATATGGACGGAGAGAGTTTCAGGCTTATTACTAGATGCGGCGAATATCCGCATTTGCGGATCCGTCTACTCGGCGATTTTCAGGTTGAAAACGCCGCCGGCGCAGTGATGGCAGTGGAGGCATTGCGCGCCAGAGATATATTTATAGACGCCGAAGTTATAAAAAGCGGGCTTGGGAAGGCCAGATGGCCGGGCCGGTTAGGGCTTATAAATAAAAAACCGCTTATCGTTGTAGACGGAGCGCAGGACGTAAACAGCGTTTTAAGGCTGAAAAAGGCGCTAAAGAATAAATTCAGCTATAAAAAACTGATCCTCGTCATCGGCGCGATGCAGGATAAGGATATAGACGGCATGTGCCGGGAGTTCGGCGATATAGCGGATTATGTCATAACGACAAAAGCCAAAACCGAGCGCGCGTGCCCGCCAAGGACCATCAAGGAAAAAGTGTTGCATTATAATAGCAATATCGGCGTCGTTGCGACAGATTCGGTGGAGGAAGCGGTGAAAAAAAGCAGGGCGCAGGCGGGCGAAGACGACCTCATCCTCATAACCGGTTCGCTATACGTCGCCGCCGAAGCAATGAAAGGGGACGTTTCACCTTAGCAATGAAAGAGGACGTTTCACCTTAACGCAACGCTTTATGTATAAACAAGTTACAACATGACGTTTTCCAGTTTTAATACCTTTTCATGTGGAAAACCACGTGTTATAACTTTATATGCTGTAATGAGTTAGGACAAAGTGAAACGTCCCCTTTTGAAGGTGTTCCTTTTGGAAGGTTTGTATGCGGAGGAATTTTAATAACGAGACGATAGTGGCGATTTCGACACCTGTCGGAGAGGGCGGCATAGGCATAGTTCGCCTTAGCGGAAAAGGCGCCGTCAGGATAGCCGGTAGGATATTTGTGTCTCCGGACAAGAGAAAACTATCGCGGTTCAAGACGCACACCATCAATTACGGCTGCATCGTTGACAGGAAAGAGATCATTGACGAGGTGCTATTGACG
>JAUWWU010000065.1 GCA_030616695.1 Candidatus Omnitrophota bacterium
AAAATCAGGGCCCTTTATATGTTTCATCAGGTCTTTCAACTCTATCTCAGGGTCATTAATAACGGCGACCGCTCCGTCTACCACTTCCGATAGATTATGAGGCGGCATATTAGTAGCCATGCCGACCGCTATCCCGCTTGAGCCGTTGACGAGGAGATTCGGAAGGGCCGCCGGAAGCACGGTCGGCTCTTTGAGCGTATCGTCAAAGTTAGGCATGAACTTGACCGTATCTTTTTCTATATCAGCGAGCATCCTGTCGGTTATCGAGGCGAGCCGCGCCTCCGTGTAACGCATTGCCGCCACCGCGTCGCCGTCGATCGAGCCGAAATTGCCCTGTCCGTCGACCAGGGGGTACCTCAAAGAGAAGTCCTGCACCATCCTCGCCAACGCGTCATAGACCGCCATATCTCCGTGCGGGTGGTATTTACCGAGTACTTCTCCTATAACCCTGGCGCTTTTTTTATAGGGTTTGTTGTGCTCGAGGTTAAGCTCTTTCATAGCGTAAAGAATGCGCCTGTGGACAGGCTTGAGGCCGTCGCGGACATCGGGCAGGGCCCTTCCCACTATTACGCTCATGGCGTAACTTATGTAAGAGTTCTTCATCTCGTCTTCGATATAAACCGGGACTATCTTCTCGTTTCTCGCGTACATCTCGCTCCTTATATTAGAAGATTATTTTATTATATGACGCTGATAAAGTCAAATCATTTCTGGCGAGGTTAAAACTCTGTCTTCACGCCGCCGGTAATCCAGATGCCGGGCGCGGGAAGGCCGGATATTTCAGAATAGGATGTGTTGAGCAGATTCGTGCCTTCTATATAAAATTCGGCGTCAAACCCCGCCAACTCCGCCCGTTTATAAATCCCGGCGTCGAGAAGAAAATAGGGCTGGCCGCCTATTCGTTCTTTATAAGAAAACTTGAGGGTATTTTTTACATCAAACGGGAGGGCGTTGTCTATTTTGACATGAAAATTATATTTCAGGTAATCCATGGCGTATTTTGAAAGCGCCCCTCCGCCGTTTTTTTCTTCGGCATCTATAAGATCGTATCCGGCCGTTATTTTCTCGATGAATGACTCGCCCAAAAATGCCGCGGGGTCTAACTCAAGCAGGCTCTCAAGCCCTATAGTATCGATCTTTCCCCTGTTGCCGGCCCTCCATGCCTCAGCCGCAGAGTTTCTGGTCCAGTCTATCACGTCTCTGGCATGCCGGGCGAAGAAAGTAGTGTATACCTTCATGAAACTATCCCTATAATCCAGCCCCACTTCATACGACCGGGCGCTTTCCGGTTTCAGGCTTTCATTTCCTATATTCGCCGGGCTCACATAATATAAATCAGTGAATGAGGGGATCCTGTAAGACCTGTTCACTGAGGAGCGCAGCCGCACCCTGTCGTTCAGGTCATACCCCGCGCTGACTGATGGCGAGACCTCCCAGCCAAAATCCGAAAAGCGGTCCCCTCTCAAAGCCGCGTTTACCGCCAGCCCGAAAGGAAGTTCACAGTTATAGCCGGCGAACAATGCCTGGCGGTGCCTCTTATGTTTGTTTATATTCGTGCTGACGATCTTATCCCACGACAACTCTGTGCCGAAAAGGACCGTGCCGAGACCCGTATCTATTGTCGCCTGGACATCCGCGCCGAATGTGTATGTCTTGTGGGTGTTTCTCTGCCAGAAGCGCCTGTCTCTATCAAGGACGAAGCGGTCCCAGTGCCGCCTGTAATATATCTTCGGCTCAACCGTGACCGCGTCCTTCTCAAGCTTCGCCCTCACTATACCGAGCCGGGTGTCCGTATATTCACCTTCGTTGGGATAAAGGCTTGAATAAAACGTAGCTGCGCCGAAATCCTTAAAGGTGTGCCCCCCTACTATTTCCACCTCGCCGAACTCGCCCTCCAGGAGAGAATCAAAGGAAACGGTGGTAATCTCAAAGTCGGTCGCCTCTCTATGGCCGGACGACTCTTTCCTTTCGAAAGATATTCTATTTTTGAAAGGGCCTGCGGGCTGTGTAACGGAAACACCGCCCTGAATATAACCATTCTGCCCGACGGCAAATTCCGCATGTGCCTTTCTCGCGCCGGGCCTCTTTGTGATGATATTCAAAACGCCGCCGAACGCGTCGGGGCCGTAAAGTGCTGACCCCCCTCCTCTCAATAACTCGAGCCTTTCTATGTCCATGGCGGTAAAAGGCATATCCATGTTATGATGCGCTGTCTGGGGGTCGTTCATCCTCACACCGTTTACGAGGACGGTCGATTGCTCAAACGTCGCGCCCCTTATATTGAGGTCTGTCTGCACGCCAAAGGCGCCGCGCTTTCTTACGTCAAGAGAGGGAAGCTCATCGGCAAAATCGGTTATGGAGCCGCCTATTATGCGGTCAAATTCTTCCGAAGTAATATAGCTAACGCTTCTAAGTGCTCTGTCTTCGGGAAGCCTTGAAGGAGTAACAAGGATGGGTGGAAGAATAACGGCGGCTATAAAAGATAAAGGCCTGTTTTTTATCACAGGTCTATTTTAGCAACTGGAAAACAATTGTCAACGTATTTTTATATATAAGTTAACAATAAGAAAAAGGGGACAGGCACCTTTAAAAAAGGTGTCTGTCCCCTTTTTTTATATATCCAGGTTTCGGACTTCGGGGGCGTATTTATATATGAAGTCCCGTCGCGGCGCGACCTGGTCGCCCATCAGCACGGTGAACATCTCGTTGGCCTCTACCGCATCTTCGAGAGTAACTTGCAGTATGGTCCGTTTTTCCGGGTCCATAGTAGTCTCCCAAAGCTGGTGCGGATTCATCTCGCCCAAGCCTTTGTACCTCTGTATCGTCATCCCCTTGCGGCCGACTTCCCTGATATGCGCAACGATCTCTTTCATGTTATAAAGAAATTTCTTCTCGCTGTCGACCTCAACCCGATAAATGGGTTTGGGCTTTTCTTCCCTCTTTTTTTTAGTGCGCCTTGCAGAGATACCCTCTTCTTTGGTGGGTTCATAGTTTTCTATATCCATATTCAAGCTTTCTAATTTCTCAATGAGGTTCTCCAGCTCTCTTGTCTCGAAGAGTTCTATCAGGCCGATTTCTTTTGTTATGTCGTCCTGCTGGTTTTTCTCTTCTTTGGCGGCGCCTTTTTTGTTTCTTGCCTTTTCCAGCTTATTAACAAGTGTTGCGAGCTCCTTATCATCATATAAAAATATGTCTTCTCCCTCCACTTTTGCCTTATAAATAGGCAATTTTTCGCCCTTTTTCTTTCTATATGTGATTAATTTTGAGAACGGCACTCCCTTTTTGGAAATAGCCATGGCAAGCTTATCGAGTTCTATAAGGGCCTCTGCCATCTTTGCCAGTTGCTTCCCTTCAAATTTCTTTTTGTCTGAGAGGCGGACCAGCTTCATATCCTCTGTGCCTAGTTCGAGTAATAATTTGTCCATCTCGATCTCTGTCTCGATATATTCCTCCCTTTTTCCTCGCTTAATCTTGTATAGCGGAGGTTGGGCGATGTAAATGTGCCCTTTTTCAACGAGCTCCGGCGTCTGCCGGTAAAACAGGGTCAATAATAAGGTCCTGATGTGCGAACCGTCAATGTCCGCATCAGCCATTATTATGACCTTATTATATCTAAGCGTCGAAAGGTCAAACTCTTCCTTGCCTACCCCCGTCCCTAAGGCGGTGATAATAGTGCGTATCTCTTCGTTGGAGAGGATTTTATCAAGCCGCGCCTTTTCAACGTTGAGTATCTTGCCCTTTATGGGAAGTATCGCCTGGTATCGCCTGTCCCTCCCCTGCCTGGCAGAACCCCCGGCTGAATCGCCTTCAACAATATAGAGTTCGCACACATCGGGATTCCTTTCGGAGCAATCCGCGAGTTTGCCCGGAAGCGATCTTGAATCCAGGGCGCCTTTGCGTCTTGTCAGCTCGCGCGCCTTCCTGGCGGCATCTCTTGCCCTTGCCGCTAGTATGGCTTTGTCAACTATTCTATTGGCTACCGCCGGTGTTTCCTCAAAAAAGGTGCTTAGCCCTTCGTTCGTGATCGCTTCTACGATACCCTCTACTTCCGAATTGCCGAGCTTGGCCTTTGTCTGTCCCTCAAACTGCGGGTTCGGAACCTTGATGCTTATGACACATGTTATGCCCTCCCTGACGTCATCTCCCGAGAGAGAGGTACTTTTATCCTTAAACAGGTTTTTACTCCTGCAATATTGATTGATCGTCCTCGTAAGCGCGGATTTAAGCCCGCTGAGATGCGTGCCCCCCTCTATAGTATTTATGTTATTTACAAAGGTGAAGATGATCTCGCCGTAGCCGTCGTTATACTGCACGGCTATTTCCACATCCACATTATCCTTTTCTTTGTGAAGGTATATTATCTTTTTGTGCAGCGGATTCTTGTTCTTATTCAAGTGTTCCACAAACGAGCTGATGCCGCCTTTGAACTGAAACTTGTTTTCCTTGTCCGTCCTTTCGTCTTTTATCTCTATTGCAAGCCCGTTATTTAAGAAGGCGAGCTCGCGGAGCCTGTTCGTAAGGACCTCAAAACTAAAATCGATCTTTTTAAATATCTCCTTGTCGGGCCTAAATGTGACCTTTGTCCCTGTTTTGGCGCCCTTTCCTATTACGGTTAGCTTAGATGCAGTCTTTCCCCGCTCATACTCCTGGTGGTAAACTTTATTATCGCGCCTTACCTCGACTTCAAGCCATTCGGAGAGGCCGTTGACTACGCTTACGCCTACTCCGTGGAGCCCGCCCGCTACTTTATATACCCTGTGGTCAAATTTACCACCCGCGTGGAGGGTAGTCATAACGACCTCAACGGCGGGCTTTTTCCGCGTCTTGTGGATATCTACGGGGATTCCCCTTCCGTTATCTTCTACGGTCACGCTGTTATCGGCATGGACGGTCACCTTTATGTGGTCACAGTCGCCCCCCATGGCCTCGTCTATGGAATTATCCACGACCTCATACACAAGGTGGTGCAAGCCTGTCGAGCCCGTATCTCCTATATACATAGCGGGGCGTTTTCTTACCGCCTCTATCCCTTCTAATACCTGAATGGTCCGGGCATCGTAGGTTTTCCCTGTCGCGGGCGGCGCGGTCTTTTCCTTCTGTTTTTGTTTCGCCATTTACAACTCTCCGATTCTAAATTGTAATTCTTTTATCTTATCCTTGCCCAGCTCCTTCTTTAATTTCGAGAGGAGCTCTCCTTTTCTCAGGGTAAGTTCATATAACCAGCTTGATCCGTCAACATTTATTATAAGGTGTTTTTTCCTCAGCGACGCCGGTTTCGTGTGGGAGGATGCCTTCTTCCCCGCGATCTCCCTCCATATACCTTCTATATCCTCAGCGGTCGGATTTGAGTGCTTGTCCAGCCCCTCCATTAACGATTTTACGACGCTGTCTATGCGTTCCGCTTTGCGCTTCATGTCAACTGCATCGGTAAAACTACGTAGGTATATTTGTCTTTTGTCCGGATCACGCCCGGTTTCTCGGGATCTTGTAATTCAAAGGCTACCGACTCCTCGCCTAAGCTCTTCAGCGCGTCTATCAAATAGGAGGGGTTAAATCCTATCGAAAACGGGGAGCCCGTATATTTAATATCCAGCTCTTCCCTGGCCTCTCCTATGTCGGGGGAATGTTTGGATATGACCATCTTTCCTTTTTCGAGGTTTATCTTGATGGCCTGGGAATCCTGGCTCGTTAAGAGGCTTGCTCTTTTCGCTGCGAGTAAAAATTTCTCCCTGTTTATGACCACCTTATCCTTAATCTCCCCCGGTATTACCTGTTCATAATTAGGGAATTCACCCTCTATCAGGCGAGATATTATGACACAGTCCCCCACGTCGAACATGGCCTGATTGCCGGAGAATATTATCGAAAGCTCCCCTTCATCTTTAAGGTTTCTCTGCAATTCCTGGACGGTTTTTGTCGGGATTATTATTTTTTTGTCCGTGTTTTTCGGCAGCTCCAGACTTCTTTCCATTAAAGCCAGCCTGCGGCC
>JAUWWU010000046.1 GCA_030616695.1 Candidatus Omnitrophota bacterium
AGGAATCCTCCGGGTTATCTTAAGAGGATAAAAAATAAGTATGCCCGTTAGATTAAAAAGGAGATGCGCAAAGGCAATGGTCACGGCGGCCATATTGCCGGTAAGCGACGCGATTATCGCCGTCAAGGTCGTGCCAAGGTTTGCGCCCAGCGTAATGGGGAAAGCGTTCTCCATAGAAAGAATACCCGATGCGACGATAGGAACCATCAGAGCTGTAGTCACTGAACTACTGTGGACAAGGGCGGTAAAGATCAGCCCCATAAACATTGCAAGGGCGGCGTTTCTTCCTAATATGTTATTCAGGACAGCCTCGGTCCTTTTTATAATAAGCGAACGCATGATCCTCATGCCATAAATCAGCGAAAGGAATAAGATAATCAATGCGCCGATAAGTATACAGACGCTCGCCACCTTTGCCGGAAGATTCATAAAGTCGAGAAAAATCCCATCTATAGCTCTTATGGCCGGTTTTATGATAACGGCTAACGGATTTTTGACGTTCATGCCCGTGATTTCGCAAAATCGCGCGGCGAAAAATCCGGCTGTCCGCTCCAGGAAATGGGTCGATAACTCTATGGGTAGCAGGATCATAGCCGTAAGTATATTAAAAAAATCGTGCATTGTCGAGCAACTCAGCGCGCGTTTGAACTCTTCGCGTCTTGTAAAATGACTCAGGGCAACCAGGGTATTGGTGACTGTCGTGCCGATATTGGCCCCCATAACAATGGGTATGGCGCTTCTTACGCTAAGGACGCCCGCAGCCACAAAAGCGACGATCATTGAGGTAACGGTACCTGAACTTTGAACGATACTTGTTGCAAGAAGACCTACGAAAAAGCCGATAAGCGGATTAGACGTGGTCCTAATAAGCGTCTCGGCAAACTCGCTACCAAAACCCTTGAAGGCGTGGCTCATCAAAGATATGCTTATGAGAAAAGTATATAAAAGAACAAAAACGGCTATGATTTTTAAAACGTGTGTTATTCTATTGTCTTTGGCGCCTTCAACGACCACTTTTACCTTTTCTCACTTAGAGGTTAATTTAATTATTTTTATTTTTGAAGGAGGGGTTGCAACGGATTATTGCCTCTATAGTTATATCAAAAAATACACCAAAAAGCAACCCTATTATATTATTTCTTTGCAAGAGTTCTTATCTTCGGGAGTATCTGTCTGGCGTGTTTACGCCCCGTTTTTATAAAGAGATCGGCTTTGTAGAACTCGTACCAATTCGCAAGCTTGGGAATAGGGTGGAGATATATATCCGCCTGCCGGCAGGGGTGTTCGGCTATGGAAAACTCCATCGCCTGGAAACTATTTACTATAACATCATATATATTAAGCCTCTTTTGCCTTACCCTGACCATGTCCTCCGGCGAAGGCAGCGTATTGACCGCTATAATCCTCTTTATGCCTGATTTAGACAGCACGCTTACCGGCACCGGGTTAACAATGCCCCCGTCTACGAGCTGGAGGCTGTTATGCTCTACCGGTTCAAATACGCCGGGTATGGCGATACTGGCCATAACGGCATCTATCAGGTCTCCCCTGTCGATGACAAACTCACGCCTGTTTTTTATATCGCACGCTACTATTTTAAGCGGCATCTTGAGGTCAAAAAATGTCTTATTGCCGAGATAGGGCTTTAAAATCCTCCTGACCGCCCGTCCTTTAATAAGCCCCCTCAAAGGCAAAGTCGGGTCAACCAAAAATAGGGTCCTTAGCTTGCTCTTAAAGCTGCGTGCGAGCTTCTCTATTTCTGATGCCGTAAAGCCCGCGGCCCATAAAGCGGCAATAAGGGCGCCTATGCTTGTTGCCGATATTATATCAATGGGTATCTTCTCCTCCTCCAGAACTTTGAGTACGCCTATATGGCTAAATCCCATTGCGGCGCCGCTTCCCAGGACAAGGCCGACCATAACGCCGGATATGCCTCTCGCTATGCGCCTTATTGTCTTTTTGTAAGTCACCTTGTGCCCAGGGAGTGTAGCGAAGATGTCTTTTGAAAGGATGTTACATTTAGCGTCGTAAGTAGTCTGGTTATAGAAACGGTCTTCTTCCAAGAT
This sequence comes from Candidatus Omnitrophota bacterium, assembly GCA_030616695.1. Lineage (GTDB taxonomy): Bacteria > Omnitrophota > Gorgyraeia > JAHIPI01 > JAHIPI01 > JAUWWU01. The sequence goes on from JAUWWU010000046.1 coordinate 2,067, forward strand.
CACAAAAATAGACTGCCTGGCATGGATGCTAAAAGAGCTCTCGACCTTTTTGATCAACGCCGACGTCCTGCGAAGCGACTTTCTGTCCGATGGGCTCAGGATATGGCAAATGTCCGACTGCCTTAATATCTCAGAGTTCAGCCCGTCTAAAGACCCTTCTACATCCACTAAGACATAATGATAATCCCCCGTTAACAGGCTTAATTCGGAAGATACCTGTTTTTTACCAGGGATAGAACTTGATTTTACAATCAGGGCCTTCTTGCCGGATTCTTTTCTTAAAGCGGCGGCGAGTGCCGTTGCGTAGGAAGAAGCGTACGGGGCTTCGCTATAAATAGCTATTATCTTACTTTCGAAAATATCCTTAACGTCTTTTCTGCCGAGCCTCCTCGAGAGGGTATGGCTTAAAAAAATAGCCAGGCGGGGGATCTTCCGCAGGATCTGATTAAAATTTCTTCTATCGATCCTCAATAAAACCGAATTATTAAGCGCCCTTGCGCTTACAGTGTGGGGCTGCCCCGTAAGCGAAGAGATAGAGCCGAAATAGTCCCCTTTCCTCACGCACTCTATTTTCTGCTCCCGGCGCTTTTTTCTTTTATCCGCAGGATGGTAGATCTCCACCCTGCCGTTGACCATGCAATAGAAATAATCGGGGGGGTCGCCTTCGTTATAGAGGATTTCCCCTTTCTCAAACTCGTCTACCCGGCACCTTGAGGATATAAAACGTTTTTGAAAAAAGGACAGGTCTGAAAATAAAGAGAGGCTGTCGATAACGGAAAACTTGTTCGTAAGGTAAGTAATCTCTGCCATACAATAAATTATACTCTAAAAATAACGGCATCTGTAGCCGGGGTTTAAACCCCGGCTACAATTGTGGATAACTGGCGGAGGAGGTTGCAACCAATTCGAACTGCCTCCGAAATATCAGTTCACATTAAAATACTACCTGCCCAACACCTTCCGTTATATCAAAAAATAGCCCAAAAGGCAACGGAATTGCACCTTTTGGGCATGTCCTATGAGCGAATAGCTAGGAGTTTAAATGTCAGTAAGAAAACCGTCAAAAAGGCACTAAAACACCGTCATTGCGAGGGCACGTAGTGCTCGAAGCAATCTCAATCAAAACCGTCATTGCGAGGAGTAAAGCGACGAAGCAATCCCAAAAGGAGGTAACCCATGCCCTATCTATTCAGCCTTTCAAATCTCATCCGCCCAAAACAAAGATATGTATGGGCCCAAGTCCGCATATTACGCGAAACCAATAAGGCTATATTAGTCACCGCCCATTCCCTGTTGTGAGACAAAAAGCTGAAGCAACTGAGGACGTAATGATGGTCAACTTGATTGTTTAGTTAGGTTTTGTTTCTATTGTTTTATCGACGAAAAAAGTCATTTTGTCAAGATTTAAGGTCTAACCCCTATCCCTTTTCCGCATAATTGCCTTCTTCCCAAATCATGCGAAAAGCAGCAGCTCGTGCTGTATTGACGAAGCCGGTGGCGGGAACTGCACCAATAACCGTTGGTAACACCAAGAACTGAATTCCTGTATTCATGAGCACAAGTAGGAATAGTCTCCAAAAATTTCCCCTTGTCATCCGCCAGCTAATCTTAATCGCTGCTCTTGCTCTCTTTTTTCCTTCTAACATTATCAAGGATACGAAAAGTAACTTAATATAGAGGTAGGCGCCGGGAAAGAAAAAGAAGAAAAAGGCCAACAGTTTACCAATCGCCAGTACTATGTGGACAAAGGTTATGTATATAAGAACAGAGGGAGGTCTTCTTGTTTCCTGTCTGTTTTTTACAGCCCAGTTTGCATGCATAAGTAGGATAACGGAAAAAAGGGCAACAAGGGGAAAGGTATACAATCCGAACCTGATAAACTTGCGTATCAATATGGAAGTCTGCGCTTTCACTTTTAGCGATATATCTTCCATCTTTTCCACATCATTTTCTAAAGTAGCAGTTATGGCTTGACGCGCTGTATCCTTCAACTTATCCACATCAACGCGTACAAGCATAGATGGAATAATCTCGAAGACAAAGATAATACCCGACACCAGACAGAGCGGTATCCACCATTTGCAAAAGGATCTCCATGCTAAAGCATAGCAGCGAGTAATACTAAGCTTCATCTTTTATCTCCTTCATAGATAAGGGTCATTTGACCCAACCCTGGCGCTATTGGATGAGAAGCACCAAGGTTCGAATTGGTATCATTGGCGGAGAGGCTCTTCTTCGCTAAATACTTAACGTATTTAGCTTCGAAGGAGCTTCAAAGCTAGCTATTCCTATGAAGCCGAGAGCAAAAGCATCTCGGCGAAGTAGAATGGCGGACGCGGTTGCAACCAATTCGAACCGCAGCCGAAATAACCGCGCATATCAAAATACTGCCTGTTCAACAAATACATTTATACCAGAGATTAGCCCAAAAAGCAACGGAATTGCGACTCTTAGGAATGAGCTATGAAGAGATAGCTAATAGTTTAAATATAAACACAAAAACGGCCAAAAAGGCATGCAAATACGGAATGGACAGATTTGGACAAAAGTATTGAAATTTTGCCTGCACTTTGAAGCCAAATACGTAAGTATTTGGCGAAGAAGTGTCCAATTTGTCCGGTATTTTTGTGGTGAAATTTTTGTAACTCTTTAGGGTATAACCGGTTGTAAAATGTCCCCCTTTACTGGTGGGCAAGCACAACATCTTGTATTCATGGAGATAAAAAGCTTGGGGCGTCCCAGCACAAAACGCCCCAAGATCTATTGTTTGGCCTGAACATCGATCATAAGTGGCTTTAAAATCCAGCACGAATGTTGATTCAATTTCTAACGACCTCCCATTACCTAAGCATCAGCCAGTGTTCATCTCAACTTATTTGCCTACAACTCTCGTTATTGATACATGGTGGCCCTTTTCGAACAGCATATTCATCACCTGCGAGCATTCCACGTTCGCAGATACTGCCAGGCGAAAATAGTCACTCCCGGTTTCTAGCTCAGACGGTAACTTGGGCATTGGGTACGGGTTTTCATGCGGTAATTCCCCTTCGGGGTGCGCTACCTTGACAGTAACCATGACGCCGGCAACGGCGACTGTGCTCATGGCGAATAACAACGCGATTATAACAGATAACATCGCCAAATGTTTCATTTTTCCCACCTCCTATCTTAACCAACCCTCGCCCTGTCACAATATATTGTGGATGAGAGTCTCTGGATTTTGGTCCGCCTACATCCCGCTTCTGTGGCCGAAAGCTCCAACGAACCAATTTGTACTGGACTATGCTTTTCATAATCTATATTTCTATCCAACCCTTTAAAATAGAACCGTTTCCCAAACCAATCGGGAACCTGCCCTAAATCCAATCGGAAAAGTGCCCCCTGCTCAATGCTAAGATGGCGGAGGAGGTAGGATTCGAACCCACGGTACCCGAAGGTACAACGGTTTTCAAGACCGCCGCTTTCGACCGCTCAGCCACTCCTCCTATACTGAAAATATTTTATTAATCCTCTTTTATGCCTTCCTTGTATCCCTGGGTATATCCCTGCTTAAAGCCGTTGCTAAAGCCTTCATTATAGCCCGAGGCATAGGCATCTTCCGAACTGAGCCTGCGCACTTCCTTTACCGTACCTACCTGTTCTCCGGTAATAGAATCAAGGAGTGCCCCGCCGATAATATTCACTCCGGCGCCGGCAAGCGCGCCTTTCCACAGATCACCGCTGTCACCGCCCGAAACCGCGCCGCCTACGGCACCCGCGCCGGCTCCCAATAGGCCTTCCCTTATGATATTTTGCTGCGCGTAAGAGACGGCACACATCACAACTAATGCCGTTACCATCAACGCGGCAAATATTCTTTTCATGATCCCCTCCTTTTACTAAAAGAGTTGTTTGAAAATGACCCTGTATATATCAACCGACAAAAAATAGGTGTTGTTTAAAAAAGAGCGGAATGAAAAACTTTTAAACAGGAGCCCGAGCACGCCGGAAATCACAGCCAGATTCATCATGTATATCAATATCGAAGAGGTAAGATACCCTGCTTTCACAAGGTCGGGCTGTTTCGTCTTTAGTGTATCGATGGTCATCACAATATGAAAGGCCAGGGTCAACCCCAACAGGAATATAAAATGCGACTGCGTCAAAAATCCCCACAGAAACGCATCACTGCTTATGTAATACGCTACAGCCAGTAGTATCGAATAAATGGGGACAAAGTAGGGACTTAATAAAATAAAAAGGTTCGATTTGCTCGTCGACACGCTCCCGCCGGCAGAGGAAACCCTAAACGAGGTCACCCTGCCCAGGCAGAGCCAGGTGGCTAATACATGCACTGTTTCGTGGCCCAACGTATAAAAATATGCCGGTTTAAATAAAAGGAGCTGGATCAGGCAGTAAGTCGCTATACCGCCTAAAAAATACTTTTGGCCTTCTGTGAAGACGATCTCCATATTGCCGAATTGCCTGTAAAAAGCGAGTGAAACGCTTATCACAAGCGGCAAAAATATCATGCCTACGGCTGTTTTAAAGGCCTTTCGCATAAGTTATTCCGGCTTTATCTCCTTCAGCCCATCCATATAAGGCCGCAATGCTTTCGGAACGATCACAGTGCCGTTTTTGGTCTGATAATTTTCTATTATCGCGATAAGCAACCTCGCCGTGGCCACCCCTGAGCCGTTTAACGTGTGGACATAGCGAAGCTTCTGGGCCTTTTTGTCTTTATACCGGATATTACTTCTCCGCGCCTGAAAATCTTCAAAATTACTGCAGCTTGAGACTTCGAGATATGTATTACTTGCCGCCGCCCTTAATTCTATGTCGTAGCACTTTGACGCGGCAAAGCTTATGCCTTCGGTAGAAAGCATTGACACCCTGTACGGCAATCCGAGAAGCCGTATCACCTTTTCCGCGTTCTGTAATAACGAGTCAAGTTCATCGTAGGAGGTCTCGGGTTTAACGAATTTTACAAGCTCCACCTTATTAAACTGGTGGACCCTTGTAAGGCCTTTTGTATCCTTGCCGTACGAACCGGCCTCCCTTCTAAAGCAGGCCGTGTATGCGGTATAATAAAGGGGCAGTTTCTCCTCAGGGATGACCTCGTCC
>JAUWWU010000061.1 GCA_030616695.1 Candidatus Omnitrophota bacterium
AGCGCTGTGTCAGCCAGGCCTTTTCTGGCGCCGTGAGTGGAAATAAAGTACTCAAGCACTGTCAGGCCTTCCCTGAAGTTGGCGGTTATCGGGTTTTCTATGATTTCGCCGGATGGCTTGGCCATCAGCCCCCGCATTCCGGCAAGCTGCCTTATCTGTTGTTTTGAGCCCCGCGCGCCGGAGTCAGCCATCATAAATATAGGATTGAAGCTGTCAAGTTCTTTAAATATCTGCTCGGAAACCTGTTCTGTCGCGTGCGTCCAGATGTCTATGACCTTGTTGTAGCGTTCGCCGTTGGTTATCAGGCCTTTCTTGTATTGGTGTTCGACGCTGTCGATTTCTTTTTGCGCCTCTTCGATAAAGACTTTTTTCTTGGTAGGTATTTTCAGGTCCTCAATGGCTATGGAGATGCCTGCATTAGTAGCGATTTCGAAACCGATCTCTTTTAAATCGTCAAGCAGTTTTATCGTCGCCTGATGCCCAAAGGAGCTATAACATGTAGATACTATTTCGCTCAATTTCGATTTGTCTATTTTTTCATTGATAAACGGCATTTTGTCAGGCAGAGAATTATTGAACAATATCCGTCCGGTCGTGGTGCTAATGGTCTCTTTGTCCAGCCTTAACCTGATTTTAGCGTGCATGTCTATTTCATTATCGTTATAGGCGATTACGATCTCTTCTTTTGAGGCAAATACCTTGTCCTGTCCCCTGAGCCCCGCCTTTTCTTTTGTCAGGTAGCAGCAGCCAAGGACCATGTCCTGAGACGGAACGGCGACAGGCCTTCCGTCGCTCGGCGAAAACACGTTATTCACCGACATCATCAATATGCGCGATTCAATTTGTGATTCTGTTGAAAGCGGCACGTGGACGGCCATCTGGTCGCCGTCAAAGTCAGCGTTAAACGCCGCGCAGACCAGAGGATGCACCTGTATCGCCTTTCCTTCTATGAGTTTTGGCTGAAATGCCTGTATGCCCAATCTATGAAGCGTGGGCGCTCTATTAAGCAGGACAGGGTGTTCTTTTATTACCTCGTCAAGTATGTCCCAGACCTCTAACTTGGCCCTTTCGACCATCCGCTTCGCGCTCTTGATGGTATGGACGTACCCCTTTTCCTTTAACTTCTTTATGATGAAGGGCTCGAAGAGCTCCAATGCCATTTTTTTCGGCAGGCCGCATTCGTGGAGCTTCAGTTCCGGCCCCACAATGATAACGCTTCTGCCCGAATAGTCGACCCTTTTACCGAGAAGGTTTTGCCTGAAGCGCCCCTGCTTCCCTTTTAACATATCGCTTAAAGATTTTAGCGGCCGGTTTCCGGGGCCAAGTACCGCCCTTCCGTGCCTTCCGTTATCAAAGAGCGCGTCTACCGCTTCCTGCAGCATGCGCTTTTCGTTTCTGACGATGACTTCGGGCGCCTTCAATTCGATGAGCTTTTTTAGCCTGTTGTTTCTATTGATGACCCGCCTGTAGAGGTCGTTAAGGTCGCTTGTCGCAAAGCGGCCTCCGTCAAGAGGGACAAGCGGCCTTAGGTCGGGAGGGATAACCGGGATTATGCTCATTATCATCCATTCCGGCTTATTTCCAGACCTGTTAAATGCCTCCACCACCCTCAATTGTTTGCTTATTTTCTTTTTGGTCTGCTCGGTTTTTGAATCCCTTGCTGCCTGTTTTAACTTTTGCACCATCTTATTGAGGTCGGTTTCCCTTAAAAGTTCACGTATTGCTTCTGCCCCCATCCTCGCCTTGAAATCATTCCCAAATCTTTCCTTGTATTCCCTGTACCGCTCTTCCGTCAAAAGCTCCTTCTTTTTAAGGGGGGTTTCGCCGGGATCGATAACGATAGCTTCTTCATAGTAGAGTACCCGCTCCAGGTCACGCAGGCTCAGCTCAAGAAGAGCGCTCATCTTGGACGGAGAGGTTTTAAAAAACCATACGTGCGAGACGGGGCTTGCCAGCTCTATATGCGCCATTCTTTGCCGCCTGACATTAGAGCGCGTGACTTCTACGCCGCATCTGTCGCAAATAATGCCTTTATGTTTTATCCTTTTATATTTGCCGCACGCACATTCCCAGTCCCTCGTGGGGCCGAATATCTTTTCGCAGAAGAGGCCGTCTTTTTCCGGCTTAAATGTCCGGTAATTTATTGTCTCCGGCTTTCTGACTTCACCGTTAGACCACGATTTTATGACTTCGGGCGAAGCGATTTTTATTGCTATAGCATCAAAGGGATTTTCAAAATTACTCATTCTGCCACCTTATTATTTGTTACCTTTTTCTTTCTTACTTTCCTTATCAGCTTTTGCTATACCGGCCGCACTTTTTTCCATTGTTACGTCAAGCCCCAGGCTCTGTAGTTCTTTTACCAAGACGTTAAAGGATTCCGGCGTTCCCGGCTGAAATGTATTTTCGCCTTTGACTATGGCTTCATATATGCGCGTCCTGCCTAAGACATCGTCACTTTTGACCGTAAGAAGCTCCTGAAGGGTAAACGCGGCACCGTAAGCTTCCAGGGCCCATACTTCCATTTCGCCGAACCGCTGTCCTCCGAATTGCGCCTTCCCGCCAAGCGGCTGCTGCGTGACCAGCGAATAGGGGCCTATTGAGCGCGCGTGTATTTTATCGTCGACAAGATGGGCAAGTTTCATCATATAGATATACCCTACGGTCACTTTTTGGTCAAACCGCCTTCCCGTCAGCCCGTCATATAGGACCTGGCGCCCGTCTTCGGGCAGTTTCGCCTTTTTCAGCTCTTCTTTTATTTCCGCCTCAGTCGCGCCGTCAAAGACAGGGCTTATGGCCCTGTAGCCCAGCGCTTTTGCCGCCCACCCTAAATGGGTTTCGAGTAATTGCCCGACATTCATCCTGGAAGGGACGCCCAGAGGGTTTAGGACGATCTCAACCGGTGTGCCGTCCGGCAGGTACGGCATGTCTTCTTCCGGCAGGATCTTGGCGATGACCCCCTTGTTCCCGTGCCTTCCGGCCATTTTATCTCCGGCGGATACCTTTCGCTTGCTTGCAACATAAACAGAGACCTTTTTCAATACGCCCGGAGGCAGCTCATCGCCCCGTTTTATCCTGTCTGTTTCCCGCTCCATCTCAAAGACCAGCTCCTCGATCTGTTCATCCAGGAGGTTTGCTACCCGCTTGATGTCGTCTTCCAGCTTCTCGTTGTTTTCGATCCTCAATGTGGTAATATCGCATCTCCCGAGCTTTTTGACATTTTTCTTTTTAACGACTTTGTTTCTCGCTACGATAACACCGCCGGTCTCTTCGTCTAAAAGGCTTGCGGACAGTTTGACGCCCCGCATCAACTTCGCAAGCTTGTGAGTCTTTTCGGCCTTCAGGCTGTCGGTCTGGTCTACATAAAACTTGGTTATCTCGTCTATCTTTTTTAATTCTTCCGTTCTCTCTTCTTTTGTTTTGGCCCTTGCCTCTTTTCTGGCAAATACCTTGACGTCCACAACTATCCCCTCTACTCCCGGCGATGCGGTCAGCGAGGCATCCCTTACGTCTCCGGCCTTTTCGCCGAATATCGCGCGCAGCAGCTTTTCTTCGGGCGACAGCTCAGTTTCGCTTTTCGGGGTTACTTTACCCGCCAATATGTCTCCGGGCTCGACTTCTGCGCCGATCCTTATTATGCCGTCTTTATCTAGATCGTTTAAGAGCTCCTCGCCCACATTGGGTATATCGCGGGTGATCTCTTCCTTGCCTAATCTGGTGTCCCTGGCCTCTAATTCAAATTCTTCCACATGGACGGATGTATAAACGTCCTCTTTTATAAGTTTCTCGCTTATCAATATGGCATCTTCAAAGTTATAGCCCCTCCATGGCATGAACGCCACGAGGACGTTTCTGCCCAGCGCCAGTTCGCCTTCCCTCGTTGAAGCGCCGTTGGCAATAACATCCCCCACCTTCACGTTTTGCCTGAGACTGACAATCGGCTTTTGGTTTATAGAAGTGGACGCGTTGGATTTTTCGAATTTTCTCATTTTATAGACCTTGCCGCCTATCGTTATTTGAGAGCCGTCCACCTGGGTGACCCTGCCGTTATTGCGCGCTAGAACAACAGCGCCTGAATCTTTTGCCACTCTCGCTTCTATCCCGGTTCCCACAAGGGGGGTTTCCGTATATAGCAGGGGCACTGCCTGCCTTTGCATATTGGAGCCCATAAGCGCCCTGTTTGCGTCGTCGTGTTCTAAAAACGGTATGAGGCTCGCGGCTATACTGACTAGTTGCTTAGGCGAGACGTCCATATATTGGACCTTTTTAGGTTCCACGCGGACAAAGTCGTTTTTATAGCGGCAGAATATCTTATCGTCTATAAAACGGCCGTTTTTATCCAGCTTGGCATTCGCCTGCGCTATTATAAAGTTATCCTCTACGTCGGCAGAGAGGTATTCCGCTTTCTCGGTTATCCTTCCTCCTTCGACCTTTCGGTACGGCGTTATGAGAAAGCCGTAGTCGTTGATCTTCGCATATGTGGACAATGAGGCGATAAGCCCGATATTCGGCCCTTCAGGCGTTTCTATGGGGCACATGCGGCCGTAGTGGGAATAATGGACGTCGCGGACTTCAAATCCGGCCCGCTCTCTGTTTAATCCTCCCGGCCCTACCGCGCTTAAGCGCCTTTTATGCGTGAGCTCGGCCAGCGGATTGGTCTGGTCCATAAATTGCGAAAGCTGGCTTCTGCCGAAAAAGTCTCTTACGACGTTAGCGATAAGTTTTGCGTTTATAAGGTTATGAGGCATTACGTGCTCGAGGTCGTATATATTCATCCTCTCCCGGGCAGCTCTTTCCATGCGCGCAAGACCTATCCGGAACTGATTCTGCAGGAGTTCTCCGACGGACCTGATCCTGCGGTTGCCGAGGTGGTCTATGTCGTCGGGCGTGCCTTCACCGTTCTTTAGCCGGATCAGCCTGTCGATAGCCTTTATAACCGTATCCTTGGTCAAAATAGTGCTGTCAAGCGGCTCCCGCATATCCAGCTTCCGGTTTAGCATAAAGCGGCCTACACTGCCGAGGTCGTACCGTTTTGGGTCAAAGAACATCCTGTTGAGAAGGGCCTCAGCGTTTTCCAGAGTCGCCGGGTCTCCCGGCCGCAGCCTTCTGTATATATCCAGCAGGGCGTCCTCTCGCGATTTGGCATGGTCTTTTGCCAGCGTGTTTAGTATCTCCGGGATGGGTTTTTTGAGGATCTTTACTTTTCTTATTCCGGCATTCCAGATCCTGTTTACCAGGTCTGAAGTTATCTTATCCGTTTTTCCCGCAAACGCCAGTCCCTCCTCAACGCTTATCTCGCTGGCGAGTAGAGAGCCCACCAGTTTTTCAAATTGACTTTTCTTGAGCGCTTCTACTTTTTCTATTCCGCAGAAGGCCTTTAGGATATTTTCGTCTGTGGATAGCCCTAAGATCCTCAAAAATGTAGTGGCCATGAACTTTCTGCGCCTGTCCAGCGTTACGTGGAGAGCGTCTCCTATATCGGTTTCGATCTCTATCCATGCGCCTCTGTACGGGATTATCCTGGCTGTATATAATTTTTTCCCGTTGGGATGCATGAATTCCTCGAATGAAATGCCCGGCGACCGGTGCAACTGGCTTACCACGACCCTTTCGTCGCCATTGATGATAAAGGTGCCGGTCTCGGTCATCAGGGGAAGCTCACCCATATACACTTCCTGCTCCCTGGTCTCTTTCTTGGTGCGGAACTGGATCTTGACTTTTAGTGGAGCGGCGTATGTTATCCCCCTTTTTCTGCATTCGCTTATCGTGTATTTGGACCTTCCGGCAGAGTAGGCCACGTATTCAAGCTTGTGGTTACCGTCAAAACTTTCTATGGGAAATGCGTCTTTGAATACGGCCTCGAGCCCCACCTTCTTCCTTTTCGTTTTAGGGACATCCATCTGCAGGAAGTCAGAGTAGGACTTAAGCTGTATCTCGACCATATTGGGAAGCCTGTAAGATTCTTTTATCTTTCCAAAATTTCGCACAGCATATTTTTTCATATTTTTACCTCGAATAAGATCATTTGCTTCTGCTATTTAAGCTCGACCTTGGCGCCGGTCGCTTCAAGCTTTTTCTTTACCTCCTCGGCCTCTTCCTTCGGTATGCCGTCTTTCACCGGCTTGGGCGCTGATTCCACAGGGTCCTTTGCTTCTGTTAAGCCCCGGGGGGGTATTGTGCGGATTTCCGTGAT
>JAUWWU010000133.1 GCA_030616695.1 Candidatus Omnitrophota bacterium
AAACCATCGTGGTAAGGATAGACAGGGTAACGCGCCACCCCTTTTACCGAAAAGTCGTAAGGCGTTCGATAAAAGTAAAGGCGCACGACGAAAAAAATACCGCAAAGGCCGGCGATGTAGTTAAAATAGTCCAGACCCGCCCGCTTTCAAAAAATAAGCGATGGAAGCTGAGCGAGGTCGTAGAAAAGGCATAGGGTAAAGAGATGATTCGGATGCGCTCCATACTGGAAATCGCGGACAATACAGGGGCAAAAAAGGCCTCCTGCATAGGCGTAATAGGGCGCGGAGACAGCTCTTCTGCAATGGTGGGCGATATAATAAGCGTCAATATAAAAGAATCTACACCGAACGCGATAATAAAAAAAGGCGAAGTGGCAAAAGCCGTTATAGTAAGGACCGTGAACAAAATCCGGAGGCCCGACGGTTCTTATCTCAGGTTTGACTCTAACGCTGCGGTAATCATAGACCCGCAAAAAAACCCGCGGGGCACAAGGGTCTTCGGCCCTGTTGCCCGCGAACTCAGGGAAAAGAATTTCATGAAAATAGTTTCACTGGCACCCGAGGTAGTCTAGAGATGAAGATAAAACGCAACGATACAGTCAAGGTTATAGCAGGAAAAGACAAAAGCAAGACCGGAAAGGTCCTGAAGGTATTCTCAAGAGAAAACAAGGTACTTGTGGAAGGCGTGAATTTTATAAAACGCCACACCAGGCAAACTAAACAGGAGCAAAAAGGGGGTATAATACAAAAAGAAAGCCCCCTGCAGGTCTCAAAGATAATATTGATATGCAAGCACTGTAATAAGCCCACCAGGGTAGGCATGAAGGTCTTGAGGGACGGCGCCAGCAAGGCGAGGATGTGCAAAAAATGCAAGGAAGTGATAGCGTAAAAATGGTCAGGTTAAAAGACAAGTATACTAACGTCATTGTGCCGGCGATGATGGAGCGGTTTCAGCGGTCAAATAAACTCCAGGTCCCGCAGCTTAAAAAAATCGTCATAAACATGGGGCTCGGGCAGGCGTCGCAGGACAACAAAATAATAGAAGACGCGATAAAGGAGCTTTCGCTTATCGTAGGGCAGCGGCCGGTCGCAACTCGCGCAAAAAAAGCTATAGCAAATTTTAAAGTCAGAAAAGGCTCGATCGTCGGATGCAAGGTAACGCTGCGAAAAAACATTATGTACGAATTCCTGGACAGGCTTATTTCGGTAGCTATGCCACGCATAAAAGACTTCCGGGGCCTATCGCCTCTATCCTTTGACGGGCAGGGTAATTATGCATTCGGCCTCGTAGAACATACGATATTTCCGGAAATAGACGTGGATAAGGTAAATATGATCAAAGGGATGGATATCATAATGCATACTTCCGCCGAAAAGGACGAAGAGGCCCGGGAACTGTTAAAAATGTTCGGGATGCCGTTCAGGAAATAAAGGACACGTATGGCTAAAAAAGCACTCGTCGAAAAATGTAAGAGAGAACCCAAATTCAAGGTACGGAGATACCACCGGTGCAGGCTTTGCGGAAGAAGGCGGGGGTTTATAAGAAAATTTGAACTTTGCCGTATCTGCTTCAGGGAACTCGCCTCAAAAGGAGAGATCCCCGGCATAGTCAAAGCAAGTTGGTAAATAAAGAGGGAGTATATGCCAGTTACAGATTTGATCGCGGATATGCTGACGATCGTCAGAAACGGCTCAAGGGCCAAAAAGGAAAAGGTTGACGCCAAAAACTCCAAGCTGAACCGGGAGATACTAAATATCTTCAAGACGGAAGGCTATATTAAAAATTTTAAAATCATCGATGATAAGCGGCAGGGGGTCATAAGGATCTACCTAAAATACGAAGAGGCGAGAAAGCCGGTTATTACGCAGATAAAACGCATCTCAACGCCCGGATCAAGGGCTTATGTCAATAAAGAAAAGGTGCCCTGGGTGCTAAACGGCCTGGGCGCGGCCGTAATCTCCACTTCAAAAGGCGTCCTGACCGACAAAGAGGCCAGGAAGCAAAATGTTGGCGGCGAAGTCCTTTGTTATATATGGTAAGGTGAGGCGATGTCCAGATTAGGAAAAAAACCCGTAGACGTCCCGAGTGACGTAAAGATATCCGTAAATAAGGGCATTATTTCCGTAGAGGGCCCTAAAGGTAAGCTTGAATACTCTATACCCGGCCCTATTAAGGTCGAGCTCAGCGAAAATCAGGTAAAGGTGTCGCGGCCGAGCGACCTAAAGTCACATATGTCCTTGCACGGATTGGTCCGGACTATCATCAGCAATATGATAAAAGGCGTGAAGGAAGGATATAAAAAGGAACTGGAGATACGAGGCGTTGGATATAAGGCGCAGGTCCAGGGTTCAAAGCTTACTATGGCCCTGGGATTTTCTCACCCGGTAGAATACCAGATACCCGAAGGCGTTACAGTAGAAGCCCCTAAGCCCACTATGCTCGTCGTACAAGGGTTTGATAAGGTAAAAGTGGGCGAGGTGGCGGCAGAGCTTAGAGATTTTCATAAACCGGAGCCTTATAAAGGCAAGGGCATCCGGTATCTTAATGAATACGTAAGACACAAAGCAGGTAAAACAGTTGCATGAGGGAAGATGAAAAATAAAAAGGAAGCGGCGAGGATAAAAAGGCATAAAAGGCTGCGTAAAAAGATTGTAGGGAGTAAGGCCAGGCCGCGATTAGCCGTCCATAGAAGCCTGGCAAATCTATATGTCCAATTTGTCGACGACATCAATGAAAAAACCCTTCTTTCGGTCTCAACCGCCGATTCAAAGGTCAAAGAGAAGGTTAAATACGGCGGCAACGTAAAAGCGGCGCAGGCACTCGGCGAAACGGCGGCATCCCTGGCCAAATCAAAAGGTATATCAAGAGTGGTGTTTGACAGAGGCGGCTACATCTATCACGGCAGGATACGGGCGTTCGCGGAAGCCGTGAAAAAAAACGGGTTGGTATTTTAAAAGAATACGCAAAAGGAACGCAATGTACCCAAAAAGCGTAGACAAAAAGAAAGACGCGGTCATAAAAGGGATTGAAGAAGCCGCACAGCCGGAATTTATAGAAAGGGTCATAAACATC
>JAUWWU010000015.1 GCA_030616695.1 Candidatus Omnitrophota bacterium
AAACCGTTTTTTCTTAAAAAAATCCTTTAGCAACAAAGAAGCATCTTTTCCCAGGACTCCGCTTATAACATTTATCTTGTGATTAAGCTTTTTATTATCCGCTACGGCAAGGACGGAACCGCATGCCCCGGATTTCGGGTCGGCGGCCCCGTATATTATATTTTTAATCCTGGCCAGCACGCAAGCGCCGGCACACATCGGGCAAGGCTCTATTGTAGCATATAAAGAGCAATTTATCAATCTTTCATTCTTTAGATAATCGGCTGCCTGCGTGATGGCTATCATCTCGGCGTGGGCAGTGGGGTCTTTAAGCGTCACTATCTGATTATGCGCCCTCGCTATGATCTTCGTTTTGTAAACTATAACAGCGCCCACAGGGACTTCGCCGCGCTCAAAGGCATTGCGCGCCTCTTTAAGCGCCTCCCGCATATAATATAAATGCCGCGCGTCCATTTCTATTGCTCCCGGGGAAGAAAAAGACTCCGCTTCTTCCTATTCTGTCACGGAGCCCATCCTTTTTCAATGGCCTCACTCCCCTCTTGAGGCCGTAACCGCTTTATGGCCTTTTTCCTCCAGGATCTTGGCATACAGTTTTAATACGCTCTGCTCATCCTCTACTAACAAAATATTCATTTTATTTATCTCCCTATGCTTAACCTCTCGGCTAATATCTTTGGCAGGCCGGCCCGTATCACCTTCTCCTGCGCCTTTCCGATATCATAGCCTGAGTGTTTTAATTCTATGACACCGGCGTCGGCATCATAAACCGCATAGGATGATTCGGGGTTGCCGTCCCGCGGCTGGCCCACACTGCCGATATTAATAATATATCTCATATCTTTCTGAAGGACAACTCGTTCCTGTAAAGACCAATTTATCATCTCTCCTGCGCTAAAAACGACCGGCCTGTGGGAATGGCCTATAAAACACACCTGATCCTTAAGCATTTTGAAACTCGGATAGGCATCATCGATATCAAAGATATATCCCCATTTCTGAGGCGCGGTTAATTCAGCGTGGACGATAGTAAAACCATTGAGCCGTTCCACCAGTTTCATTCTCTTTAAAAACTCCGTATCCGATGCGTCAAGCTGCTTTTTCGTCCACTCAACAGCCGCCCTGGCATATGGGTTATAATTGTCTGTTTTTGTCAGGCCGCAGACGGCGTAATCGTGGTTACCGGCAATACAGGCACAGCCGGATACCTTGATCAAATCCTTCAGGAGCTGGATACACCTCTTAGGGTCAGCGTTATAGCCCACTATATCCCCCAAAAAAACATAGCGGTCTACCTTTTCCCGCTCAAAGGCCTCTAATACCTTTTGAAAGGCCTCTAAATTGCTGTGGACATCTGAAAACAGGCCGTATTTCATTTTTTTGAGCGCCTCGATGTTAATTATACGCTATCTTTGGTTCCTAACATCTGCTCTACCTGTTTTTTCGCTCAATCAATCTCTTTATCAGCGCTAAGTGGCTTTCTTCTTCCGGCGTTACGGGGAAGTTTTTCCCTGAAATAAACGTAGATCTGCCTCTACCATTATCTTAACTAAATCAGTGAATTTAACTTTTGGCTCCCAACCCAATTTTTTCTTAGCCTTAGTATAATCTCCGCATAATACATAAACTTCTGCCGGTCGATAATATTTTTCGTCCTTAACCACATAGTTCCGCCAATTAAGACCGACATAATCGAATGCAGCTTCTGCAAATTCTCTGACAGAGTGCACTTCTCCGGTAGCAATTACATAATCATCTGGCTCGTCCTGTTGAAGCATCAACCACATTGCTTCTACGAAATCAGGCGCATATCCCCAATCTCTTTTTGCTTCCAGATTACCCAACTTTAATTCCTCGGCCAGTCCCAATTTAATTTTGGCAACCCCTGTGCTGATTTTTCTTGTAACAAACTCAAAACCTCGGTGGGGAGATTCGTGGTTAAAAAACATGCCATTGCAGGCAAAAACATTGTGGGCCTCGCGATAATTCTGCGCAATATAAAAACCCGCTACTTTGGATATTCCGTAAGGAGAGCGGGGATGAAAAGGCGTATTTTCGTCTTGTGGCGTTTTTTTCGCCAGTCCGAACATCTCGCTTGACCCCGCAAAGTAAAATTTACATTCGGGCGCTCTTTCTTTTATAGCAGAGAGCAGGTGTAATGTCCCGTTTATATTGGTATTAAAAGTGGAGAATTCGTCCTCGAAAGAATAACTTACAAAGCTTTGTGCGGCTAGATGGTAACATTCATCAGGTTTTGCTTTCTCAACAGTATTAAATACACTCGCATAACTTTCCAAAGAACCGGGATGTACTACGATTCTATCCAATAGGCCCTTAATCCTCCACAATCTATGTTCCGGGTCTTCTAATGCTACGCGCCTTATCAGCCCGTGCACTTCGTAACCTTTACTTAACAAAAACTCCGTCAGGTAAGAACCATCCTGACCGGTAATACCTGTAATCAATGCTTTCTTCTTCATTTTATTCTCTACTCTCCCCTTCAGCCCGGTATATAATAATATCTGCCTTTTTTCCCTCCGTTTTGGTGGCGCGCCCGGGCCGATTCGAACGGCCAACCTGCTGATTCGTAGTCAGTCACTCTATCCAATTGAGCTACGGGCGCGGGTTTGTCATGTAGCGCCCAGTGTCCCGAAGGGGGATGGGCGTGAGTTTTTTATGTGATACCTTGTGCCCCGAAGGGGTACGGGTGTCCGCCACTAAAGCCTCGTCGGACGGTCGTCGATGCTTTAGTGGCGACCGCATATTTATTCGGACAGCCTGAGCTCGAAGTTATCGACGCCGTCGCTTAAAACCACGCTGTCTTTCCTTATATCGACCACCGTATTTTTGTTGACCTTATCGCCTATTCCCACGATAGTATCGTTTATTATCGCCTTATAACCATCCTCATCCAGCACTATTCCGTTCAAAATAAGTCTTCTAAATCCTGTTGCCTTTGTCCCTTTGGGCATGAATGGATTCCTGCCGAGAGAAGCGTAGCGGCTTTTCTTTTTCTGCCTCTTGTCCTGAATAATCTCAGCCGATCGATCTCGTTCATCCTGTCCCGGCGTAAGGCGCGCGGAATATCTCCGCTTCCCCCTCGGAGTAGTAGTAATGCCGTGTATCAACGTAAAGACGGCTATTGCGCTCAATACGATTAATATCACCAGTTTTTTATTTTGCATAACTATACCCCAAAAGATGCATATTGACCGTTAACCGCGTTATGAATTTATTCGAATCCCGCTCGTCGGGGCTCATCGTAAAATCCCTGATGATAATCAAGCTGCTTTCAAGCTCGTCCAAAGACCCCAAAAATGCCACTATCTGCCCATAATCAGACTCTATTTCCATTTCTATCGGCAAAATATCGTATCGCTGGCCTTTTTTCCTTTTCTCCGTTTCTCTGGGGATCATGGAAATAAAGTTGATGCCTTCCCGGTTGCCTTTTTCGGCCAGCTCGCCTATCACAAGCGAAATGTCTTCTTTGCCTAATATGGCCTTCTTTACCTCTACCTTTTTCACGGATTCTACATAACTCCGCACCTTAAGCACTTCGGAATAAATCCTTTTGTACTCTAAATATTTTTTTCGCAGCTCCCCCATCAGCGGCATATAAAATATAAGGTATATCCCGAGGGCTATGACTACCGCGCCTGCCCCTATCATCATATTTCTTTTCTCGATCTTCATATCAATCTACCCAGCATTTTATCTCAAACTCGGTTATTGACTGTTTGCCGATATCCTTGTCTTCGGACCTGACAAGTTTTACGCCGTGAAATATGCCCTTCTCCAAGTCAAGTATGAAATTTGAAAGAAGGACTTCTTTCTCTTTTGAAGATATGACCCCTTTCATCGTGATAATCTTATTCTTTACGCTGAGTTCTGTAAGGTGGATATCTTCCGGGATAATATTGCCTATCTCCTTAAAAACATCTTCCCAATACGGCTCGTCCGCCAATACCTTGTTCATCAGCATCTGAGTTTCGGCTAATCTAAGCTGTGGCTGAAGGCCCAGGAGCTCCATCCGGGTAACATCTATTTTCTTTCGCAGGTTCGCAAGCTCTATTTTTATGCCTACATGGAGCAATATTGCGATAAGAATAACGGCTGTCACTATTCCGTTAAGGGTAGCGCGCTTAAAAGTCCTTTTGGCCTCTTCTTTAATCTCGGAAGGCAGAAGGTTTATGCCTTTCGCCCCAGCCAAAGCAGCGCCTATTGCGAATTCCAACCGATGGGATACTTTAGCCCTTTCTATTCTTAATACGGGCTCTACTTTAAGGCCTTCCAGGGCATCGCCGAGTTTTGCCTCTATGCCCAGTCTTTCCGTTAGAGATTCGGGAAGGCCGGCCAGAGATGCTCCTCCTCCGAATAATACAAGTGAAGCTATCTCGCCGCCGATATTCTTTTCCCTATAATAATCGAAACACCTCTCTATTTCATTCGTCAGGTTTTCGAAAGGGGTCCTTAGCATAGAAAGGACCTGCGTTGTGGATATCTTATCATGGATGATCCTTGATTCGCCTTCGCGGCGCGGTATTCCTATTTCCCTTTTTATCTCTTCCGCTTCCGAGAATGATAATTCCGTTTTGCCCCTGTCAGAGACCAAAACTGCCGTCATAGCTTTGGTGAAATCCCCGCCTGATACCGGGAGCTTGCGGGAAAATGCCAGATCCTTGCCCTTGAATACAAGCAGTTCCGTGTAGCGCCTGCCTATGTCAAGAAAAGACAGTGTCTTGTCTTCTCCGCCGGCCAAAGAAAGTAAATGCCCGCCTATTTTTCGCAAAGCGTATGAGGAGGGAATGAGCGAAGCCGGTTTAATCCCCACTTTATTCAGTAAGGCTATATACGCCTCGATAGTTGCCCTCGGCGAAGCCACCGCTATGACTTCATATTTCCTGATCCCCTTCTCTACTATATCCCCCAGTATCTCAAATTCCAATATGGCATTATCTATGGGGAAGGGGAAATAATTTTTTGCTTCCAGCCTCAGCCCCTCCTGCAATTCCCCTTTCGGCATATAAGGCACCCTTAATTTTTGTATTGAAGTCATAGGGCAATTGATACTTACGATGGCCTCGGATCTCTTGACGTCTACTTCGCTGAGCAGGCTTCTTAATGCCGATATCTTTTCTTTTTCGTTGAAGCCATCGTCGGATGCTTCCTCGATCTCTTTCAAGCCGGCCCCCACAAGGTTTAATCCGTCTTCCCTTCTCGCAAATTGCACCAGCTTTACGGAAGAAGACCCTATATCCAACCCTATAACGTAGTCTTTTCTAAAGATTCTCATCGCATCCATTTACATGCCCCTTGCTTTTCTACCAGGACGTGACGAATTTACCCTGCCCGAGGGTGGGTTCGCTGCCGGCGACATCAAATGTTTCGAGCTCGATTACTTCCGGCCTGTTTCCGTTAACGTCGAACCTGAGATAGCGCGCCAAAACCGCATCAAAGGTGACTGTCCCCGCCGGAGATTCCACGGGATTCGTTACTGCCTGGTAAGCAATATCATCACCGGAATACATTATTGCGTATGTATCGATTTTAGTGCCGTCAAAGGTAATCCTGTCGAATGTAATCGAACTCAAAAAATCCAGTTTCAGCCACGAGCCGTTATTAACACTGGATTTCCACCTAGTGCCGCTATCCCCGTCAATGGCCCTGTCGGCCGTGTTAGGTCCCTGCACAGATGAAGCAGACGCAGTAGCACTTAAGGAAAGATTGGTAAAGGTAATCGGTATATCTTTCTCAATGACTCTTCTTTTGGCTACCGGGTTTATGTCGTCGGGGATATACCCTTCCGATACTATAGTAATAGTATTGTCGCCGTTATCGGTGGTGGTAAAAGTGTATGTCCCCGCCCCGAACGATATGTCCTCTTCTCCGAAACCGGCTGTTTCTCCGCCGGCTGTCAGCTCCCATCTTGCTTTGGCAAGCCCTGCTTCAGCTATATAAAAAGCCCTCATATTCATCAGGCCGGCACCGGTGCTCCCTATCTCATCGCTGACCATAGACGCGAAGGCCAGGACTATAACCGTTAAAGTGACCAATACAATAAAAGTAAGTATAAGTATCGCTCCTTTTTCTTTTTCAAACCGATACATCTGGAATTTCCCGATTCTATCCGCGCCCGATCACTGATTTCTGGCATATGCGCCGGAACTTAAGTCGATTGTCTCGTCGGCATTACTCATAGTCAGGGACATAATGATGACCCTGATGTTATCACGGTTGTTACCCGTGATGGGAAAGGGCATAACCGCATTATTTAAATCACGGTATAAAAGGCCGAAACTCTGCACATTATACGCCAAAACCGTTGACGTTCCGCTGACTGTCCTGATAAGCCGGTTGTCATCCGTGGCAAAGGTTATGTCTTCATTGCCACCGTCGTCATCCAGGTCAGCGTCGAATTTTACCCGGTCTGCATGCGCGATGGTGAAACTATCCGCCTGGCTTATTTCCCGGACCATCTTTTCCAAAGCCAGAGTGCCGTCCTGCCTGATCTCTGCCCTGTTCACGCCTGAATTCCATGTCCTTAATCCCGCAACAAAAACCCATGAAACAGAGAGCATCAGCACGGAAAAAAGCGCAATAACGATTATAAGCTCTATTAAAGTAAATCCCTTTTTCATCAATTCCTGGAAATATAGGTCACTAACGGGACGCTTATCTCATCGTCTTTAAAGGTCCAGGATACAGTCACCGTAACTTGTTTAAGGTCGGTCTCCGGCGCAGTCACGGCTACTTCCCTTTGGAATCCCGGAAAACCGCTGACAGGTGCCTTAGCTTCGCTGACTATGCCGGTGAAATCCAGATTTTTAATCTCTTCCATCCTTCTCTGGGCCAGGTTCATGGCGATCGTCGTATCCTCAGCATCGGCGGCGCTAACAAGCCCCCTGCTGAACAGCCCCATCATGACAATAACCCCTGATGTAAAAACAAGAAGGGCGATAAGCACTTCCAATAATGTAAAACCGCTTTTCTTAACCGGCATACTCTATCCTCTTACGGTATCGTATCCCTTCCCGTATTAGATACATAAATGCAGCTGTCGCCGTTTGTTTCTGATACCACATCCACGGCGATCGTCGCGCTCCCGTTGCCGTCTGCCCCGACGGAATAAATAACGTAATACTGGTTGTTGGTGCCACCCCTGACATACCCATAATCATTTCCAGGGTCAAACGGATCCGTAGGAGCGGTAGGGCCTATAATATCGGGGCTGGCGCCTTCAATATCATCAGGAAAAGTAATAGGATAAGCGTTATTGTTGTGAATATAATAACTCTCAACCGCGGTTTGGAGCGTCCTCAACTCGCCTTTTGCCTGGGCGATCAGCCCTTCTTCCCGCATGCCCCTGAAACGCGGAAGCGCTATGCCGATCAAAATAGAGATCACCATTATTACTATCAAAAGCTCTATCAACGTAAAGCCCTTTTTCATTTTACATCCCCCTTTCCCGTTTTCTTCTTTTTGCGGCTAATGGCGTAAAATCTTTATCATGTCAAAAATAGGCAGGAGCATAGAAGCCATAATAAAAGCTACCAGCCCTCCTATAATCACCAAAAATAACGGCTCTATTAGAGTCGTCA
The DNA here is from genome assembly GCA_030616695.1 of Candidatus Omnitrophota bacterium. Classification (GTDB taxonomy): domain Bacteria; phylum Omnitrophota; class Gorgyraeia; order JAHIPI01; family JAHIPI01; genus JAUWWU01. The sequence continues at coordinate 7,596 of JAUWWU010000015.1, forward strand.
ATTTCTTTATAGTATAACCGAGCGACATATCATAAAAATCCGCGATTTTATCGAGCATTTTATCCAGACTCCCTGTCTCCTCTCCCGCCGAGATCATCTGGACGGTATCGGGCGGAAACTCCCCGCTTATCCTTAAGGGCTCCGACATCTTTTCTCCTTTTTCGACGGAACTTCGCACAGTTCCGATGACGCGCCCCAATACCTCATTGCCGACTACATCCCTTGTTATGTCTAATGAATCAAGTATCGGGACGCCGCTTGCCGTGAGGGTGCCCAATGTCCTGGCAAACCTGGAAACGGAGGCCTTGCGATGCAGAGCCCCGAATACGGGTGTTTTCAATTTAAACCTATCAAAATTAAAACGTCCCCTTTCCGTGTTCACGTAATATCTTATACCGGCAAAGCCGATCAAAAGAAACAAGATAATCGCATACCAGAACTGCTTAATGCCCGTCCCTATATAATAGAGGATAAGCGTAGGCACCGGCAATGTCACGCCGGACCTTATAAATATCGTGACAAACTGCGGGATGATGAACGTCACTATAAAAAGTGTAACTGTTATTCCGGCGGCCAAGAGTATAATAGGATAAAAAAGGGCGCCTTTGACCTTCTGCCTAAGGTCTATTTGCCGCTCGAAATATTCCGCGTATCTTGCCGAAACCATATCCAATTTTCCGCTGACCTCGCCGGCCCTCACCATGTTTACAAACAACCCGGGAAATATAAGGGGGTGCCTTGCGAGCGCCTGTGAAAAACTATCCCCGGCTTCAACGTTTCTTGAGATACTGCCGACGGCTTCTTTCAATATCTTATTGCCTATCTGTTTATGGAGCGTATCTAAACTGGCTAATATGGGCATCCCTGCATTTATCATATTGGAGAATTGGATATAAAACATTATCATATCTTCGGCGCTTATTCTCTGCAATTTTTCGAATATCGGCTCTATCTTGATGCCGGGCGTAGATTCGGTGACATAGGTAGTCATATAGCCCATCTTACGAAGCTTATCCACCAGTTCTGTTTTGTCATCTGCTTCCATTGTTCCGTTAACCAGTTTCCCCGTCACATCCCTTGCTTTATACAGATATATCGGCACTTTATCTCCTCACTTCGTTCGTCGGTAACTTATAACTCTGAATCATTCTTCCTGCGTCACTCTCAATACTTCCTCAACGGTAGTAAGGCCGTCCTTGATCTTCTGTATCCCGTCTTCCTGCAGTGTCCCCATCCCCGAAAAACGGCATTGATTTCTGATTTCATCCAGCGGCGCCTTGGCAATTGTAAAATTGCGTATCTTTTCGTCCATGGTAAGCAGCTCAAATATGCCTATCCTACCTCTATAACCGCTGTTCATACATTTATTGCAGCCTTTTCCCCTGTAAAAATGGATTTTCTCTTTTTCGTCTAAGCCGATGTCTTTTAATTCTTCCTTGGCAGGGCTGTACCTTTCTCTGCATTCGGAGCAAATGGTTCTGACCAATCTCTGCGCCAAAATACCGATAACGGACGACGAAACCAGAAAAGGCTCTACCCTCATATCGATCAATCTCGTTATCGCTCCCGGCGCATCGTTTGTGTGAAGCGTGGAAAAGACCAGGTGGCCTGTCAGGGCGGCATGGACGGCTATTTCAGCGGTCTCAAAATCCCTTATCTCGCCCACCATTATAATATCCGGGTCCTGCCTCAACATAGACCTCAAGCCGTTTGCAAAAGTAAGATCTACCTTGGGATTCACCTGGATCTGCCTGATGCCCTCAAGTTTATACTCCACAGGGTCCTCGATCGTTATAATATTTTTTTCAACTATATTTATCTTGGCCAAAGAGGCATAAAGCGTGGTCGTTTTTCCGCTTCCGGTAGGGCCTGTGACCAGAATAATGCCGTGCGGCCGGGAAATGAGGTCCTGATATTTATTGAGGATGGTTTTGGGAAACCCTATATCCCTAAGGGCTAAAAGTGCGGTTGACACATTCAAAAGGCGCAATACGACATTCTCTCCGTATATCGTGGGCATACAGGATACGCGGACATCTATTTGCTTGCCCTCCGCTTTAATACTAAACCTCCCGTCCTGCGGGGCCCTTCTTTCGGCGATATCCAGATTTGCCATGATCTTGATCCTTGAGATTATAGCGGATTGAATATATTTAGGCGGAGACGCTACCTCGTGCAACATGCCGTCTACCCTGAATCTTGTCTTAAGCACTTCCTCTTCCGGTTCTATGTGTATGTCGCTTGCCCTTTC
>JAUWWU010000069.1 GCA_030616695.1 Candidatus Omnitrophota bacterium
CTGGTAGCTGCCCAGTGCGCCTCATCAAGAACTTGTATCTTCTCCAAATCCTGCGCATCTTGGATTCTAAGCTGATAGCTTTTACCGTAATTTTTGAATATCAATTGAGACATGAACAAACCTCCCTGGTTAATATTTTCGATGCCATTTTGCCTCATCTATAAAGAGAGACTCCTATATGGTGATATTCATATTATCCCTTTTGGCAAATTTTAGCAAGCTGAAAATACTCTACAAATACAATTCGAGACATATGGAGATGGGGAGAGTGGTTCGTCGCGCCTTCGGCGGGTCTCGCAATGACAGTGGGATGCACTATCGCCCTAACTTTTTGACACCTCAAGACATAGGAAAGGCCCAATTACGTTTATGCAATTGGGCTTTAACTTTTATCTCGAATTTGCACTCGAGACTTTAATTTGGCTCCCCTGGAGACACTGGCGCTCGTTCGGCTTTCGTATTGACAAAATCCGTTTCTTCCCGTATAATTTATACACATTTGATAATATATTCCCCCCTAGCTCAGTTGGTAGAGCAGGTGGCTGTGCCAAGTTAGCAGCCTTTAGCGGTAACGCTGAAGTGAAAAGCGGGCTAATTCAGGGAAACCGCAGCGTAAAGACGGCGGCAATCCTGAGCTACCTCGTACCACATCGGGTACGGGGGAGTGCAGAGACTATACACCCGCCATCCTTCGGGATGAAGAGATAGTCCGACTCTTGAGGAAACTCAAGTCAGATCGTAACCACCGTGTCGGAAGTTCGAGTCTTCCGGGGGGAGCCAGTTTAAAAAAATAGGGACAGCCCTCTTCCTTAGGGGGTTGTCCCTATTTTTCTCTTGCATTTATACTTTTATGTTATATAATAAAACCCTGAAAAGGAGGGAAGATATGAGAAGACTAACGGCGATTTTCATAATATTTATATTTGTCTTTAGCAGCGTATCCGTATTTGCTGCGGAGATAAAAAGGTTTGAGCGCTCCCCGTTTAATATGCTGAAGGAATGGTTCGGCGATTTCGGCAAGCGGGACGACGGCAGCTCCGTGATGAAGCTCAAAAACAGGAGGTCGTGGATAAACGACGAGGAGATCAGGGAAAGAAGGCGCAGCATAGGGGGTCTGAAGCGCGGCATGGGAAGATACGAATAGTTAAAGAGATTTACGGGCCGCCGGGATCGACAAAGTCCCGGCGGCTTTTTTATTCATAAAATGGCAAATACCGCTTGACAGAGAGCCCCCGCAGGTATAATATACCTCTTACCACTAAAAACTCACCGTATTAATACAGGAGGCTGTTATGGATTTCGAAAAATTTGAAAAGCCGGAGGATCTTTTTAAAGGCCTAAACTTAAAGATCCCGCAGTTCCGCTTTAACAAAGGCATGGTCCCGATCGCCGCCGCAGTGATAGCCGTCATAGTCATAGCTACGGGTATCTACTCGACCGGGGCGAATGAAGTGGGCGTCATAAGGCGGTTCGGAAAATACGTAAGGACAACCCTGCCGGGGCTGCATGTGAAAATACCTCTTATCGAAAAATTAAACAATGTCAAGGTCAAATATATCTTCAAGGAAGAATTCGGGTTTCGCACGGCACAGGCAGGCGTTGTGACCCGTTATTCGCCGAGGGAGTATTTTGATGAGTCCCTTATGCTCACAGGCGACCTTAACGTCCTTGTTGTGGAATGGATAGTCCAGTTCAAGATCAAAGACCCTGTGAAGCTTTTATTCAACGTAAGGAATCCGGAAAGGACAGTGCGAAATATCTCAGAGGCGATGATGAGGCAGGTCGTCGGTGACAATACCGTAAACGAGGTCCTCACACCGCGCAGGATGGAGATAAACAACGAGGTTCAGCAAAAGCTGCAGAAGATACTTGATTCCTATAACAGCGGCATAAAAATCGTAACGGTAAAGCTGCTGGACGTAAACCCGCCCGACCCGGTAAAACCCTCCTTCAACGAGGTAAACGAGGCAAAGCAGGAAAAGGAAAAGGTCATAAACCAGGCCTGGGAGGCGTATAACAAAGTCATCCCCAAGGCCCGCGGCGAGGCGGAAAAGACGATAAGGGAGGCCGAGGGCTACGCATTAGGCAGGATAAACAGGGCCAAAGGAGATGCCGCGAAATTTACGGTCGTATGGGCGGCGTATAAAAAATCAAAGGATGTCACAAAGAAAAGGCTGTATCTTGAGGCAATGGACGAAATACTCAAGAAGGCGGGGAATAAATTTATCATGGACCCGAGCCAGAAGGGCATCCTCCCCCTTCTCAGACTAAATAAGGAAGGAGGTGCGTCATGAGAAGAATCGCATCTATTGTCGTAGGCATAACGCTAGTCATTGCGCTTCTCGCCATCAGCGGCGCACTCTACACGATTGATGAGACGCAGCAGGTCGTGATAACGATGTTCGGAAAGCCCATAGGTGAGCCCATTACTCAGGCCGGGCTCCGTTTCAAAATGCCGTTTGTGCACCAGGCGAATTATTTTGAGAAAAGAATACTGGAATGGGACGGAAACCCGAACCAGATACCGACTAAAGACAAAAAATATATCTGGGTGGATACGACTGCCCGGTGGAAAATAGTGGATGCGTTGAAGTTCCTTCAGTCCGTGGGCAATGAGATGGGCGCGCACGCGAGGCTGGATGATATCATTGATTCGGCCACAAGAGACTCCATAACAAACCACCACCTTGTGGAAGTGGCAAGAGATACAAACAGGATCATCGAGGAGAAAGCGATGGCCGAAGAAGACCGAATGGGCCAGCCCGAAGAAGAGCTTGAAGAGATAGAATTGGGCAGAGAGATTATCACAAGAGACATACTCAGAGAGGCCTCAAAGATAGTGCCTCAATACGGCATAGAGCTAATAGACGTAAGGATCAAGCGGATAAATTACGTATCTGAAGTCCAGGTAAAGGTCTTTGAGAGAATGATATCCGAAAGAAAAAGGGCCGCCGAGAAATACCGCTCCGAAGGCCAGGGTAAAAAGGCCGAGATCGAGGGACGCAGAGAAAAGGAACTGAAGCAGATACGTTCCGAGGCATACAAGATAGCCGAAGAGCTTAAAGGCAAAGCCGACGCTGAGGCCACGGATATATACGCGGAAGCGTATAATAAAGGGCCTGAATTCTATTCTTTCCTGAAGACGCTTGAGACGTATAAGAATACGATCGATGAAAAAACTACCATCATCCTGACGACAGACAGCGAATACCTGCAGTATCTGAAAAGCGGCACGGAAGGTTTAGAATAACAGGCGGTGGGTTTCGCGGGCTATCATAAGCTCTTCGTTGGTGGGAATGACGAGCACTTTGACTTTTTTCCCTAGAAATGACAATTTCCCGCATACAGCGCGCCTTGTCGGCGCGTGATTCTGGCCAATTCCTGCGGTAAACACTATAGCATCCACTCCGTTCATAGCGACTATATAGGAACCCACATATTTCTGGATCCTGTCTATAAACACATCAAAGGCAAGTTTCGCCCTCCTGTCTCCCCTTTTCACCGCATTATAGACATCGCGCATATCGCCTGAGACGGCTGACAGGCCGAGTAAACCGCTTTTTTTATTAAGCAGGTCGTCTATTTTGCTGATCGAGAGGTTTTTCTTATTAGCAAGGTAAAATATTATCGCAGGGTCTATATCCCCCGAGCGCGTCCCCATGAGGAGCCCTTCAAGCGGCGTAAATCCCATACTTGTATTAATCGATTTACCGTTTTTTACCGCAGTAATACTGCATCCGTTTCCGAGGTGGCAGGTGATCAGCTTTAATTTTTTAAGCGGTTTTCTCAATATCTCGGCGGCTTTTAAGGCGACGTATTTGTGGCTCGTGCCGTGAAAACCGTATTTCCTGATCTTATCTTTTTCATAGAAACTATAAGGCAATCCGTAGAGATATGCGCCGGGAGGTATGGTCTGATGAAAAGCTGTGTCAAACACCGCCACATGCTTTATGCCGGGTAATAGTTTTTGCGCTACCCTGATAGCCAGTAAATTAGGAGGGTTGTGAAGCGGGGCAAGTTTAAAATATGACCTTATCACCTTTATGACGCGGGGCGTTATAACGGTGGATGCCGAAAACTTCTCCCCGCCGTGGACCACCCTGTGCCCCACCGCGCCTATTTCGGAAATATCTTTTATAACGCCGTGCTTCTTATGCGTAAGGAAATCCAGGGCGAGCTTTATGGCCTTTTCGTGGTCGGGTATCTTCCTGGAAAGTTTTAACGCCTTTTTGCCCGATGACCTATGCAAAAGGTTGGACCCCTTCAAGCCGATCCTCTCCACAATGCCTCTGGCTAATTCTTTCTCGTTTTTAACATCAAACAACTTATATTTTACCGAAGAACTTCCTGAATTTATAACCAGGATATTCATAAACGGCGGGCCTCCTCTCTCATTGCCGATATTTTAACATTATTCCCTCTATTTATCAATTAAATATTTACTTTTACCTGCGGGGGATTTGTGATATAATACACGGGATATGGAAACTGCCGGCTATTTAAATATAATTTTGTTATTCGGAATAATCGTCCTGGGCGGTACGTTCGGCTCGCGCCTCTTCCAGAGGCTCCACATACCACAGGTCATCGGCTATATTATCGTCGGTATCATCCTGGGCGATGTCCTCAAAATAATAACCCCCGAAACCCTTAAAAACCTCAAGCCGTTTATAATGTTCGCGCTGGGCGTTATAGGGTTTATGATCGGCTCTGAGCTCCGCGGCGAGATATTCAAGAAATACGGCAGGCAATTTTTCATTATCCTTTTCTCCCAGGGTATAGGGGCATTCCTTTTGGTGGCCATCGGCACCTCCGCGGCTATGTGGTTCGTGACGGGCAATCTATACGTCTCAATAGCAATGGGGCTTGTCTTAGGGGCTATTGCCTCCGCCACGGCGCCGGCGGCGACCGCCGATGTTTTACGGGAATACAAGACAAGGGGCCCTTTGACGGCTGCGATACTCGCTATCGTGGCGCTGGACGACGCACTGGCTCTCCTGCTCTACCGCGGGGCATCCACGGCAGCTGACGCCCTTATGGGCGTAGGCCGCGCCTCTGCCCTGACCATAACATCCCTATTAATAGGCGAGGTCGTCGGCGCGGTGCTTCTGGGATTCCTGACAGGGGTGGTTTTACATTTTATTTTAAAACTTGTCAAAGCCGAAGATAAAATCCTGGCGTTTTCGATAGCGTCGCTTTTACTTGTAGTGGGCATCTCTATGATACCGGATATGGACCCGATCTTACCCTCTATGATACTCGGCATAACTATCGCCAACCTGATCCCCCGTCAGAGCAAGATCACTTTTAAGCTTGTCGAGAATTTTTCTCCGCCGATTTACATTGCTTTCTTTGTGCTTGCCGGAGCACACATGCAGTTCAGTAAAATAGCCACCTGGATGATAGTCATGATGGCGGTATATATCGTCTGCAGGGTCGCGGGCAAGATGTTTGGCTCTTGGTTCGGCGCCAGGTATTCAAATGCACCTGCCGTTGTCCGTAAATATCTGGGTATCTGCTTATTACCGCAGGCCGGAGTGGCAATCGGCCTTGCCATACTGGCAGGCCATCAGTTCAACGCAAACCTCGGCCATACCATAATCATGGTCGTCATGACGGCGACGTTTATCATGGAGATCATCGGGCCGATGCTGGTCAAAGTAGGCGTCAAAAAGGCGGGCGAAATAGGGATGAACGTCACTGAAGACGACCTGATAAAGACCTATAAAGTCA
>JAUWWU010000099.1 GCA_030616695.1 Candidatus Omnitrophota bacterium
ATTGATTGATGTAAAGGCGAATCTACTTTGAAACCTCTACGCCGCCTTTTTTATTTTGCCGGCTTTTAGACATTTGGCGCAAATTCTGATTTTTTTTGCCTTACCGCCGACCATTGCCCTCACTGTCCTTAAATTCGGCAGAAAGCGCCGCTTAGTTATACCTGTGATGCGTTGGCCTACGCCGCCTTTTTTCTTAGCCAATCCTCGTCTTTTTATGGTTCGTCCGGCAACCGGTCTTTTTCCGCATATTTCGCATATTTTCGACATAATAAATACCTCGGATTTTTTCGGTCTATCGTTATAATTGGAATAAAATACTACCATAGGTTCAAAGCATATGCAAGTGAAAACGTTGCCGCAGGACAAGAAGGCGCAATATCTTAAGGGCGTGGGGCCCAGGCGGGCAAAACAGATCTCCGGATTAGGCATAACCACTGTTTCCGACCTGCTTTATTACCTTCCCCGAAGATATGAGGACAGGCGCGAGATCTCGTCTATCAGGGACGCTCGCTCCGGAGCTATTTATACTATAAAGGGCAGGATAAAAAGACACGGCGTCTGGAAAAGCAAAAAAGGCATGGTGATATACGAGATGGTGGTAAACGACGGGACCGGTGATATCCACGGCGTATGGTATAATCAGCCCTATCTTAAAAAGTATTTCAAAGGCGGCGAGGACATAATACTTTACGGAAAAGCCGAGAGATTTAAATATCTTCAGATGACGCACCCCGATTATGAAATTTTAAAAAAGGAAGAGGATTCTTTAGAAACCGCACATATGAACAGAATAGTCCCGATCTACCCGCTTACCCGCGATGTTACGCAAAGGTATCTAAGGGCCCTTATTTACAGGGCCTTAGATAATGTAAAAACGTTGAAGGAGACATTACCGACGGCCGTACGGGCACGGAATAAACTCGTCGATATAAGATTTGCCGTTAAAAACATCCACTTCCCGGGTAATTTTGAAAGCCTGAAAATGGCGCACAGGAGAATTGTTTTTGAAGAGTTTTTTATTCTCGAGAGCGCTTTGGCGCTGGTAAAAAAGAAGGTAAAAAGGGAATCGGCCGGTGTCCGGCATAAGGTGGAGAAAGGATTGTTCGAATCGTTTAAAAGGATGCTCCCCTTTAAATTGACAAAAGGGCAGATAGATGCGATGAAGAAAATCGAAGAAGATATGATGTCCCCGGGGCCGATGAACAGGCTCCTACAGGGAGAGGTCGCAAGCGGCAAGACAGTCGTCGCTATGTACGCTTTATTATTGACGATAAAAAACGGATTTCAGGGCGCCATCATGGTGCCTACGGAGACCCTCGCCCAACAGCATTATCTGACTATGAGCGAGTTCTTTATGCCCCTGGGAATAAATGTCCGCTTGCTTATCCGCAGCACCGGCAACGGCGCGAAAGAAGAGATAAAAAAGGAGCTTAAAGAAGGGGACGTGGATATAATCATAGGGACGCACAGCCTTATCCAGGAGGGGATTTTATTTGATAGGATAGGCCTCATTATTATTGATGAGCAGCATAAATTCGGCGTCTCACAACGGGCCCTTTTTAGAAAGAAAGGCATAAAATCCGACGTTCTCATCATGACCGCTACACCTATTCCGCGGACCCTGGTGCTTACTGTTTACGGCGACCTGGATGTATCCGTAATACGGCAGATGCCCGAAGGCAGGCTGCCTGTCTCCACGTACTGGGTTGAAGAGGAAAGAAAGGAAATGGTATATAAATTCATAAGGGAAGAGGTCTTGAGCGGGCGGCAGGCTTATATCCTTTGCCCGCGCATAGAAGAGACGCAAAAAAGCAGCCTCAGCGCGGCAAAAGCCGTGTATGAGCATTTACAGAAAGACGTATTCCCCGATTTAAAACTGGCACTTATACACGGCAGGATGAAGGGGAGCGAAAAAGGCAGATTGATGAGGCATTTCAGGGGCAATAAGATAAATATATTAGTTTCGACTACGCTTATAGAAGTCGGCATAGACGTGCCTAATGCTACCGTGATGGTCATTGAGAATGCCGACAGATTCGGCCTGGCGCAGCTTCACCAGTTGCGCGGCAGGATAGGGAGAGGAGAGTATAAGTCATATTGCATACTTATCTCCGACCCTAAAGGAGAAAACGCACGCCGGCGGCTTGAGGCCTTTGAGCAGTTACAGGACGGATTTGAACTTGCGGAAGAAGACCTCTCAATAAGAGGACCGGGCCAGCTATTAGGCACAAGACAACACGGCCTGCCTGAGATAAAATACGGAAACATGATAGCGGATAAAGACATATTGGAACTGGCGAGGCGTGAGGCATTCGAGCTTGTCGAGAAAGACAGCGGCTTGACGGATGAGAGGAACAGGAACCTTCGCGAAGTAATACTTAACAGATATAAGGGCAAGTTAGGATTTTTCAAGGTAGGGTAGGGCTGTATGCGTATTATAGCCGGCAAATACAGGTCCAGGATCATCAAGATGCCTAAAGGGACCCAAATAAGGCCCACAAAAGACCGCATACGAGAGGCGCTCTTCAATATCCTGGGTGACTCTATCTGCGGGGCAAGAGTGCTTGATGCCTTTGCGGGCAGCGGTGCCTTTGGCATCGAGGCCCTTTCACGCGGGGCTAAGCGGGTAGTATTTGTGGATGATAATAAGAAATGTATAGAAACTATAAGGGAGAATTTACGGGCACTTGCCGTAGAAAAGAAGAGCGTATCAATAGTTAAAATGGATTTTTTTAAAGCCTTCTCCGTCCTTGAGTATAAAAAAGAAAAGTTTGATATAATATTGCTTGACCCCCCGTATTACAAGGATATGGCGAAAAAAAGCTTGATTAAACTCGACCGTCATGCTATACTGACAGGACTTTCTATTATTGTCGCAGAGCATCATAAAAACGATATCTTACCCGGGGAATTTGAACATGTATCTCCTTATCGCATAGCACGTTACGGCGATATTTTGTTAAGTTTCTATAAGGCGAAGAGATGAAAAGAATAGCGGTGTATGCCGGAAGTTTTGACCCTGTGACATACGGGCACATAGATATTATAAAACGTGCGGTCAGGATATTTGACAGCGTTATTGTGGCGGTCGCGCACAATACGGGAAAGAATCCTCTTTTCGGCCTTGCGGAAAGGGTAGCTATGCTGAAGAAGGCTCCGCGCGGTATCCGTAATGTAAAAATTGAGGATTTTGCCGGCCTGGCCGTTGACTACGTTTCACAATGCGGGGCGAATGTTTTAATAAGGGGCTTACGCATGGTCTCGGATTTTGAATATGAGTTTCAGATGGCATTGACAAACCGCAAGTTAAACGAAAAGATAGAGACGATCTTTTTAATGCCCAACGAAGCATATTCGTATTTGTCAAGCACGCTTATTAAAGAAGCGGCTATCCTGGGGGCGGACGTCAGCGATTTCGTCCCCGCTTTTATAGGAAAACGACTTAAGGCAAAATTAAAAAGTAAAGTATGGACCCGATAAAACTCATAAGGGATAAGGCGAAGAAGGACCTAAAAAAGATCGTGCTCCCGGAAGGGGAAGACGAAAGAGTCCTCGGTGCGGGATTTCGCGTAGCAAGAGATAAGATCGCCAAGGTGCTTTTTCTCGGCGACGCGGAGGATATTAAAAAGAGGCTCCGAAAATTCGGCAAATACGATGAAGGTGCTGTGAATATAATCGAGCCGGAGGGTTCGAAACTTTTTGATACGCTTGTTGACAGATTTCATGAGAAGCAAAAGCACAAAAACTCCGATAAAGACTACTATAAAAAGCTATTAGGCGATAACCATGTATTTTTCGCCGCTATGATGTTGGATGCGGGAGTAGCGGACGGCCTGGTTGCGGGAGCGAGCCATAAGACAAAAGATGTGGCAAAGGCCGCCATTCAATGCATCGGGGTGGACGAATCTATAGGGGTGGCCTCCGGCTCTTTTATTATTTATATAAAGGGATCAAAATACGGAAGTAACGGGCTTTTTCTTTTTGCCGACTGCGGGTTAGTACCGGATCCCGACCCGGCGCAGCTTGCGGGCATATCGCTCGCAACGGCGCGATTATACGAAAAGTTGTTTAATAGGAAGCCTTACGTCGCCATGCTTAGCTATTCCACAAAGAGTAGCGCGGAAGGCCCCCTCGTAAATAAAATAAAAAAAGGCCTGGAAGAGGCAAAAAGGCTCGCCCCCGGCCTTATAATCGACGGCGAGCTGCAGGTTGACAGCGCCCTTGAACCGTCGGTGGCCAGGAAAAAGACGAGCATCAAAGATAGCTCCGTTGCCGGAAAGGCAAATGTCTTGATATTCCCGAATCTGGACAGCGGGAATATAGGTTATAAACTGGTCCAGAGATTAGCCGGCGCCAGGGCCATCGGGCCGTTGATGCAGGGGCTAAATAAGCCTTGCAGCGACCTTTCGAGAGGATGCAGCGTGGACGATATTG
>JAUWWU010000126.1 GCA_030616695.1 Candidatus Omnitrophota bacterium
ATAAACTGGCATGACCCTTTGATAATAGCCGTTTCTGCCGTTTTGTTAAGCTTGATTGCCACGATATATCCCTCCCATAAGGCGGCGCAGCTTGAAGTAGTGGATGCATTACGCTATGAATAGTGATATTTTAATTGCGCGCGGCTTGCATAAAAGTTATCGCAGTGACGGAAAACGCCTTCATGTAATAAAGGGGATAGACGTATCGGTAAAGAAGGGAGAATCCCTTGTTATAGTCGGGCCGTCAGGCGCGGGAAAATCCACGTTATTGCATATATTGGCGGGGCTGGATAAACCTGACGGCGGAAGCGTTGTTTTAGGCAGCGTCGATATTTATAGATTACCGGATGCGAAACGCGCAGCAATAAGGACCCAGGACAGAGGTTTTGTATTTCAGTTTTACCATCTGCTGCAGGAATTTTCAGTGATGGAGAACGTAATGCTGCCGGGCCTGATGAGGCGCCGCCCGGATACTGCGAAATTGAGGCAAACGGCCGGCGACATACTTTATAAAGTCGGCCTGAAAGACAGGATGAAGCACAGGCCGGCAGAATTGTCGGGAGGCGAACAGCAGCGCGTCGCGATAGCCCGCGCTTTAATAAATTCTCCGAATATACTTTTTTGCGACGAGCCCACGGGAAACCTGGATTCTAAGAGCGGGGAGGCAGTGTACAGATTAATTTTTGATTTAAACAAAAAAGAAGGCATAACGGTCATAGTCGTTACGCATCAAAAGTATTTCACGGAGGTGGCAACGAGGTGCCTGGGAATAAAGGATGGGCTTTTAAGCGATTATATGTTATAATTACGTGAATGGAAGATAAACCCTGACAGGAGGGAGTATGGGACTAAAAATCTATATTGACGGAAGATTCTACGAGAAGGATGAGGCGAAGATATCGGTATTTGACCACGGCCTTCTTTATGGTGACGGAGTATTCGAGGGCATAAGGTCCTATAACCGCCTTGTATTTAAATTAAAAGAGCATATAGACAGGCTTTTCGAATCAGCGCACACGATTATGCTTAAAGTCCCTCTCTCCCGCCAGGGTATGATCAAGGCAGTCATCGATACCCTGAAGGTGAACAAGCTGAAAGATGCCTATATCAGGGTTGTGGTTACCAGAGGCGAAGGAGACCTTGGCTTGGACCCGAGGAAATGCAAAGGCCGCGCAAGGGTGATTATTATCACCGATAAGGTCCTTCTCTATCCCGAGAAGCTCTATAAAAAGGGCCTGGAGATAATCACTGTGCCTACGCCCAGAAATTTACCCGAGGCCCTGAACCCGCAGATAAAATCATTAAATTATCTGAATAACATCCTGGCAAAGATCGAAGCGGGAAACAGCGGCTACGAAGAGGCTATCATGCTCGATTCTATGGGGTACGTAGCCGAGTGCACCGGGGATAATATCTTCATCGTCAAAGGAGGGCAGCTTTATACCCCGCCGCAGTGCATGGGCACATTACGCGGGATTACGCGTGACGCGATTTTGGGCATCGCAGCGAAAAAGAAGATCGCCAGGCACGAGCATGTCCTTACGCGCCACGAGGTCTTTAATTCAGAAGAAGTATTCCTGACCGGTACGGCAGCAGAGATCATCCCCGTAGTAAAGGTCGACGGCCGCCTTATCGGAAACGGGCAGCCCGGCAGAACCACACTGATGCTTATGAAGGAATTCCATAAATTAACGAAAACAGAAGGCATAAAATATTAAAAGGGGAGGTATGAGATGAAACCAAAAGTGCACGGCAGGAAAAGATATCTGGTGAATCACGGCCTGCAACTGTCCTACAGCTGGCTTCTGATATTCTGCGTCGGGATGATCATACTTATTTTTGGTTTATCGCTGTGGTATATAAACAAGGTGCACCTGGACCTTTTCCAAAGGATAGTCGGGGAGGATGCCCTGCCAAGGAGTTATATAAATTCCATCCAGAACCAGTTTCTTATAAACATACCCATAGCGATAGTGGCCGTTTCAGGCCTGCTTCTCGTATTGGGGATATACGTCTCTCATAGGATAGCCGGCCCGATGTATCGAATGACAAAAAATCTGAATTTGATAGGTGTGGACAACCAGATGGATACCATCCAGATACGGAAAAGGGACCAATTGAAGGAGATGGCGGATGCTTTCAATCATATGGTCCATGCTTTAAAGGACAGGATGTATCAGGATATGCGCCTGATAGACCATGTAAGGACAAAGATATCCCATCTGCATGAGAGCCTTAAGGGAGAAAGCCTTGACATAAGGAAACTTTCAGACCAGGTCAGAGAGATAGACAGGCTGGCTACGGAATTAAAAGACAGAAAACACGTATAAAAGCCTAATTAGGAGGAATTAAAAACGTGCTATGCGACATATGCGGCAAGAGAGAAGCTACGGTCCACCTTACAGAGGTTATAAATAACCAGATGACAAAGCTGCACCTTTGCGAAGAGTGCGCGAGGGAAAAAGGGGCTGAGATGGAGGAGCATTTTGGCCTTGCGAATCTCCTGGCGGGCCTTGCAGATTTGGGCCAGCCGCTGGAAGCAGCTAAGGAAAAGAAACTTAAATGCCCTTCATGCGGACTTACCTATGAAGATTTCAAAAAATTAGGAAGATTGGGATGCGGCCAGTGTTATGATACATTTAAGGCGTACCTGGTGCCTTTATTTAAACGGATACACGGTTCCGATGCCCATGTCGGCAAGGTGCCCCGCAAAAGAGACAAGGTATTGAAAACCAAGAAAGTGAATGTCGAACAGCTAAAAAAGCGGCTTCAGAGGGCCGTAGAACTTGAGGAGTTTGAAGAGGCCGCGCAATTAAGGGACGAAATCAAGAAATTCGAAGGCAGATAAGGGATCAAGAATGGAATTAAACGATCTTGTCAAACAGAGAGGCGAATGGCTTAAGGGCGAAGGCCCGAATGCCGATATTGTCATATCAAGCAGGGTCCGCTTGGCGCGGAACATCAAAGATTACCCTTTTTTCCATTGGGCCGGTAAAAAGGAAAAAGAGGGGGTCTTGGCCGTTGCGAAAAGCGCGATAAGCACTTCAAAATATATGAAGGGAGCGCTTTTTGTAAAGATAGAAGAACTTGGCGATATAGATAAGCGATTTCTGGTGGAAAGGCACCTTATGAGCATGGAACATACCCTGAAGGATACGGCGAAAGCCCTCGTCGTCGATGAGAGAGAAATAATATCCATAATGATAAACGAAGAAGACCATATAAGGGCGCAGGCGATACAGTCCTGCTTTAACCTTATGGAGACATGGCGCGTTATCGATGCTCTCGATAGCGAACTTGATAAAAAATTGGAATATTCTTACTCTAATAGATGGGGGTATCTTACCGCATGCCCTACGAATATCGGAACCGGCCTGCGGGCGTCGGTGATGCTGCATTTACCGGCGTTGGTTATTACAAATCAGATCGGAAAGGTGCTTCAGGCTATAAATAAACTGGGCGTTACGGCCAGGGGGTTATACGGCGAAGGCACTGAGGCGAG
>JAUWWU010000107.1 GCA_030616695.1 Candidatus Omnitrophota bacterium
CCGAGATAATACAGGACGGAATAAACGGCTTTGTCGTTCCGGTAAGGGACTTTGAATCACTGGCCTCGCGTATTATTCAACTGCTGGCAGACGATAAATTAAGGCAGAGATTCGGATATACCGGAAGGCAGATGGTGCTTTCCCATTACACCAAAGAGATAGTCGCGAAAAATAATGTGGAGGTATATAAAAAAGTGCTGCGGAACAGCAAGTAAAGGGGAATAAGATGAAATCGAAGATCTGGACGAAAGAGAACCTGCAGACCCTGATAAAAGAAAATATGAGCGATTATGAGTTTGTCGTTGATTCCAGCAGGCAGCCGTATGTGCATGTGTTTAAGAAGGGCAAGATAGAATGCCAGCGCGGGGCGGGCGGCGTCGTAACGGCCCTGGATCCTATACTGCGCGCCTGTAACGGCTTATGGGTGGCTTACGGAAACGGCGACGCGGACGGCAAAGTCACCGACGCTAACGGTAAAATAAGAGTCCCGCATGATGATCCCAGCTACACCCTTAAGCGCGTATGGCTTACAAAAGAGGAGGAGGACGGCTTTTATTACGGTTACGCGAACCAGGCGCTCTGGCCTTTATGCCATCTTGCCTTCCAGCGCCCGGTCTTTAAGAATTCGGATTGGGAATACTATTGCGAGGTGAATAAGAAGTTCGCGAGGATGGTCCTTGATGAGATAGGGGATAAAAAGGCGTTTATCTGGATACAGGACTATCATTTTACACTCCTGCCCAAATATTTAAAGGAGATGGCGCCCTCCCAGCTTATAATAGCCCATTTCTGGCATATCCCATGGCCGAATCATGAGGTATTCAGGATATGTCCCCAGAAGCACCAGATCCTTGAAGGCCTGCTTGCCAGCGACCTTCTGGGATTTCATATCCGCTACCATTGCGACAATTTTATGGATACGGTAGACAGGGAACTGCAGTGCAAGATCAACCGCGAAAGATTTTCCGTAATAAAGGGAGACCACGAAACTCTTATAAGGCCTTATCCTATAAGCGTGGATTTCGAGGGCCTGAGGGATATTGCCACAAGCCCCGAGGTTAGAAAGGCCATGAAAGCCCTGAGCCAGGAATACGACCTTTCGGGTAAAAAGCTGATTATAGGCGTGGACCGCATAGATTACACGAAGGGCATACCCGAGCGCATGTTGGCGATAGACCGGTTATTGGAAATGCACCCCGCCCTTAAAGGGGAGATCGTATTCATGCAGATGGGCGTCATAAGCAGGATCCATATACCGCGCTACAGGGAGCTGAACGACCAGGTAAACGCCCTTGTCGAGGATATAAACTGGAAGCACTCGACGGCCGACTGGGACCCTATAATCCTGGCAAGGCGCCATTTAAGCTTTCACGAATTACTGGCTTTATACAGGATGTGCGATATCTGCGTCATAAGCTCACTGCACGACGGGATGAACCTTGTGGCGAAAGAATTTGTATCCTCGCGCGTGAACGAAGACGCCGTATTGGTCCTTAGCCGGTTTACGGGAGCCGCCAGGGAATTGGAAGACGCCGTTTCTATAAACCCTTACAACAGGGAAGAGTTTGCCAATTCTCTTTATAAGGCACTGAACCTCAGCAGGGAAGAGCGTAAAAAGCGCATGAAAAAGATGCGCGCCGTAGTCCTTAATAATAATATTTATCGCTGGGCGGGAAAGATATTGTCGGAATTGCTGAAATTCGAGTTTCAGGAGTAGCGCACATGAAGTATTTTTTCCGCAAATGGGGCGATTTCACAAGCGCGGTAAAAAATAAAAATATACTCCTCCTGCTTGATTTCGATGGGACTCTTGCGCCGATCGTCCCCCGGCCCGGTGACGCCAGGATCCCCCAACCCGTCAGAGAATGCGTAAAAGACTTATCTAGAAACAGGCGCATAACCGTCGGCATAGTCAGCGGAAGAAGATTAAGCGACCTCAGGCAGCTTGCGGGCATTAAAGGCATATTTTATGCCGGGGACCACGGGCTTGTGATTAAAGGCCCCAGGGAGGTGTTTGTCCATCCGGCGTATAAAAAATGCAGGCCGTATTTAAAAAAGATAGCCGATACGCTGCGGCGTGATACGGCGGGGATCAAAGGCGCTATAGTCGAGCGCAAAAAGATGACCATAAGCGTTCATTACCGCCTTGTAGCTGCCAAAGATATAAGCAGATTAAGGTCTATTTTCAAAAAGGTTACCCGGCCGTATGTAAAAGGGAAAAAAGTAAGAATGGAGACAGGCAAAAAAATCCTGGATATAAAACCGCCCGTTATATGGAACAAGGGCAAGGCGGTTGAAAAGATAGAAAAGATGTCGGGTAAGAAAAATAATATAAAGGTATTCATAGGAGACGACCTTACCGACGAAGACGCCTTCGGCGTCCTGGGAAAGCGCGACTTTTCTATACGCGTCGGCAGGAAAAAATCGTCAAAGGCGCGGTATTTTTTGAAAAACCCGGCTGAGGTCAGGAGGTTACTTGTGAAGATACGTGAAATCACCGCATTGTTTTTTATCGTCATTTCATTATCCGTTGCTTCAATGTTTTCGCAGTCCTTTGCCGAAGAGGTAGCTCAGGAGACGACAGCCGAAGAGGCGCCTGAAAAAGCAGCAACCGAAGAAGCCCCGCGGAAAATACCGATCATAGGAAACCTCATGGATATCCTTTCCGATGAGCCCGATGACCTCGATACGGACAATTACAGCACCAGAACCAAAGACGGCTGGGAGATCTCAATAAAAAGATACATCGCGGAAGAAGGCAAGCCGAAGGCCGCCGTTATCCTGTGCCACGGGTTTAATATCAACAATAAATTCTGGGACCTCGATAAGCGTTCGTCCCCGGCGAGATTCCTTGCAAAGGCAGGCTATGACGTATGGGCGCCGTCTCTAAGGGGTTCGGGGCTGAGCTCAAAGCCGGTCCTTTCCAGGGTGAGAAGTATTGTCAAATTTGAACTAAGAGAACTGCCGCAGATGTTGTTCAAAGCCCCGTTTGATATTACAAAGTTCGGATGGACCATAGATGACCATATACATAAGGACATTCCGGCGATAATAGACCTGGTTAGAAAGAAATCCGGATTTGATAAGGTTTACTGGATAGGCCATAGCATGGGAGGGATCGTGATGTTCGGCTATCTCGAGACCGAGACCCAAAGGCATATCGCCGGTTTTATTCCCATAAGCTCCATGATGGTCATCCATAAACCGCTAAACGAGTATCAGGAAAGAATAGCTAATCAAAAACCTCTTTTGACGGCCTCTCTTATAGTCAATACCACAGTGGCCTCACAGCTAAGTAACTATACCTTCGGCACCGTAAAGAGCCCGATAGAGGAGCTGCTTTTAGAAAGAGAGAATATGCATAAGGACGTTGTGTTTAAATTCTTCAGGACGTGTATTGACGACACTGCAGCAGGGGTCGTCGGGCAGTTCTCCGATTCGATGAGGATGGGCGAAATAGTCTCAAGCGACAGGAAATACAGCTATACGGATAATCTGCACAGGGTAAGAGTGCCCCTATTATTTTTATCCGGAAGGGCGGACGGGTTTGTAAGCGAGCGCATGATGCGGGATGCCTATGACTGGGTTTCTTCCAAAGATAAAAGTATTGTCATAGTCTCAAAAGCGAACGGCTATACGACCGATTACGGCCACTGCGATCTGATACTGGGGAAAAATTCCAAAGCGGAAGTGTATCCTGTGATATTGCAATGGCTGGATGAGCGAACAGCCGGCAGGCGGTAAGCGCCTTAAAGGCCTTTAGCTTATTTCATCCGCTATTTTACGCCTGCGTAGGACCTCCGCGCTTATCTTACGGTTTACCATCCGGAAATCCAAAAGGCCCACGAGTTTATTGCTCTTCTCGCTGTCCACCACAGGCATATTTTCCACGTCGTAACGCCTCATACGCTCCATCGCGTCTTCGAGCGGCGTGTTCGGCGTGGTCTTATCCAGGACAGGATCGGCCACATCGTATGCCAGTAAAAGGCCCGCGACGTCCTGGTTGGCGAACATATCTTTAATGCTTGGGATGGTAATTTTTCCTATGACCCGGGATTGGTCGTCGATAACCGGATAAAATATACTGTCGGTCTTGCTGAATACCTCAAGGATCTTGTCAAGCGGTAAGTTTTGCGCAATGGTTGCGG